>JAPPMC010000005.1 GCA_028819235.1 Bryobacterales bacterium | reverse complement strand
TGGATGCCACACGAGGGGTGCCGTTGTCAAGTCCCGGTTATGGGGCATGGGCAGAGCGCGGCAAGGGCAAGGCAGTCACGGCCTGCTCTACGTCGGTGGTCGGCTCACATCAGTGAAGCGGACAGAGATCAGCAAGGCCCTGCTGCACGCGATGCTGAAGGACTTGGGAATCGAGAAAGGAGACTTCTGGCTATGAAGTACGCATACCCGTGTCAAATCACCCTCCACGAGGGGAACGAGTTCGTAGTGTCCTTCCCGGACGTGCCAGGGGCGCTCACTGCCGCGAACGACCGCGATGAGGCCTTGGAGTTGGCCGAGGACGTGCTCTCGACAGTTCTTGCAGGCTACGTGAAGCTCCGCAGGCCCATCCCGGTTCCGGGCCCGGTTGCGGACGGGCAGGAAATCGTGGCGGTCGACCCGGTGACGGCAGCCAAACTGGATCTGCATTCCGCCCTGCGAGACCAAGGCATCACCAAGCGTGCGCTCGCGGAACGGCTTGGGCTGTCGGATACCACCGTAGGGCGCTTGACCGATCCCCGCCACCGCTCCCATATCAGCTTGGTCACCAAGGCACTCCGGGCGGTCGGGAGGACCCTCGTGGTTGAGTCAGGGACGCTGACGCGCCAGCGGTCGCGGCAGAGCTGACACCCCATTCAGAACGACACACTCGAAAGGTTACACGCCAGGGTCGGGCCGGTCGAAGGTCTTGGAGAAGATCCACCTCAAAGTCCGGGTCAATGTGCTCAAGTCCCTGAGCTATCAGAAGGGACTCAGCGCGTTTCTGGGGCATCCCAGAATCCCGATGGAGAACAACGCCTTCGAGCGGACCTTAAGGGCTCCGGTGATCTCCAGCTGTCTGAGTTTCGGATCCAGTGGACCGCTGGGTGCCGAAACTGCGGGGCGGCTGTTCAGCGTGCTGCAGACGGTGACGATGAACGGCCTCAATCCGTACATGTGAATGCAGGATTGGCTAAATGCCTGTGCCCGTCGGCGGGGCCGGGCACCCGCCGACCTGGATCCTTGGCTCCCGTGGAAGATGAGCCCTCAATGGCGACGGGCCCTGAGCCGACCCTGATGCTCTACCCGTCCCACCAGTGCCAATCCGGCGATGGCCGAACTGAGCGAGGCTGCGAGCCCTCTACTGAAGCGCAAAGCAGCCTGAACCGCCGTGAGCGGTCCAGTCCAAGATCTCGGGGGGAAGCCCGCCTACCTCCCGGACTGAATGGTTGCCTTCCACTATCTGCTTGCGGCTTCGCGGACCGCCCAGGCCCGAGCCTTGCCGGGTCATAATGAGGTCGTTGGAGCTCAACGCCCGGGGAATGCTACCGTAATGCGGCTCCGGCTGGCAGCGTGAAACGTTGGCCGAGCGCCCAGAGTTTCGCCGAAGGAGTGAAATCGGATGCCCGGATCGCCCAGCGCTGAGGTCGAGCGATTCATGGCCGGGCTCGTGAGGCGGAATCCCGGCGAACCGGAGTTTCACCAAGCCGTGCGCGAGGTGGCACACTCCCTCATGCCGTTCCTGCTGGCGAACCCAAGGTACCTGCGGGCGCGCATCCTCGTCCGCCTGACCGAGCCGGACCGGATCATCACTTTTCGAGTGACATGGCAGGACGACGCTGGCCGTGTGCACGCCAATCGAGCGTGGCGCGTTCAGTTCTCCAATGCCATCGGCCCTTACAAGGGCGGCCTTCGGTTCCACCCGAGCGTCACGCAGAGCGTGCTGAAGTTCTTAGGTTTCGAGCAAGTCTTCAAGAACAGCCTCACCGGCCTGCCAATGGGCGGCGCGAAGGGCGGATCCAACTTCGATCCCCGCGGCAAGAGCGAGGGTGAGGTAATGCGGTTCTGCCAAGCGATGATGCGGGAGCTGCACCGCCACATCGGAGAAGACACCGACGTTCCGGCGGGCGACATCGGTGTCGGGACGCGGGAGATCGGATTCCTCTTCGGACAGTACATGCGCTTGGCCAACCGGTTCACCGGAGTCTTGACAGGCAAGGGGCTTGCCTTTGGGGGCAGCCACGTGCGAACCGAGGCTACCGGGTACGGCGCCGTGTACTTCCTACAGAACATGCTGGAGACTCGGGGGCTAGAAATTCAGGGCATGACTGCAACAGTGTCCGGCTCCGGGAACGTAGCGCTCTACGCCATTGAAAAGTTGGACCAGCTCGGCGCCAAGGTGGTGACTGCATCGGATTCGAGCGGCTTCGTGCACGACCCTGAGGGAATCTCTGGAGAGCGCCTGAAGTGGCTCAAAGACCTAAAGGAAGTCCGAAGGGGGAGAATCCGCGAGTACGCGGAGCAGTTCAAGTGCGAGTACTACCCGGGCAGGAGGCCGTGGAATGTCCCTTGCGAGATCGCGATGCCGTGTGCTACCCAGAACGAACTCGACGTGGACGACGCCGCCAGCCTGCTCGGAAACGGCGTGATCGCGGTGGCCGAGGGTGCCAATATGCCCTCTACTTTGAGAGCTGTGGACGCATTCATTGGCCACAGGATCCTGTTCGGACCGGGCAAGGCGACCAACGCGGGTGGAGTCGCTGTCTCAGGCCTTGAGCAGAGCCAGAATGCTCTGCGGGTTTCCTGGACGAGGCAGGAGGTCGACCAGCGCCTCAAGGGAATCATGCGCGAGATCCATGAGAAGTGCTGCATAGACGGAACGGACGCTGACGGATTCGTCAACTATGTGCACGGCGCAAACATCGCTGGTTTCCGCAAGGTCGCAGACGCACTGCTGGCCTACGGAATCGTGTGACATTCGAAAACTCGGACACTTGGCCCGTGGCTGGACGTTCGCCAGAAAGGCTTGTCAGGATGGGCCCCCAACTGGCCGTCAGCGCCCCATGCGTGACCGCAGTCTTCCTCGCTATGCAGGCTGCCTGACCCGATGGCGACTGGGGGCATACGCGTAATCGGGTCTGTGCTTAAGCGCCTGAGCCTGTTCCTAAGGGGCCAGGCGATGCGCCTTCAGAGCCAGATGGACATCCACCCCAGGTCCCTCTGGCACAACCCCTCGTTCGAGAGGTTGACCGGGGGGTTCTTCCCACCCGGAGACACCGAGGACCGCACGATTGAGGGCGGAAGCCCGTGGGACTTGGTACGTCGCGACATGTTGGTACTCCTAATGCGCGACATCGAGACGCGCCAGGTGCCCGGCTCCCTAGCCGAACTAGGCGTGTACCAGGGCGACACGGCGCGGCTCCTGCACCACTACCTGCCGGACCGGACCTTGCACCTGTTCGACACGTTCTCCGGCTTCGACCGTCGCGATGTCACGAACGAGGCCAAAGTTACAGGGGCCAACGCCAAGAGTGGCCAGTTCGGGGACACCTCGGTCGAGTCGGTCCGGAGCCACATCCGCCCACGGAACGGCAACGTGCGGTTTCATCCGGGCGTTTTCCCGGATAGTTGCGGCATCGGGATCAGAAAGCAGCGATTTGCTCTTGTTCACTTGGATGCGGACCTTCACGGCCCGACGATGGCGGGCCTTGAGGTCTTCTATCCGCTGGTGTCCCCGGGCGGGTACATTGTTGTCCACGACTACAACGCTTGGCACGGGGCCCGCCAGGCTACGGAAGAATTCCTGGCCGATAAACCCGAGATTGCCGTCCCGATGCCCGACAAGAGCGGATCAGCGGTCATTGTGCGGCTGCAGCGCGGGGGGTAGGCTGGCCTCCCCACCGAAACGGGGTGCCGGGCGCGGTGGTGACGAGAGCTCAGTCTCGGCTCGCGCTGCCAGGGCCCCGCCGTGGCGCCATCGGCTCCAAGCCGAGATCAAGCTTGGGGTCGTAGTCCGGATTGCGGGTGGGAATCTTTGCCCCGACGGCGGCAAGGTAGCCGGTCAGCCTCGCGTGCAGTGCGTCGGCCCGCTCGGGCATGGCCTCCGCCAAATCGGTCTGCTCGCTAAGGTCCTTAGACAGGTCGTATAGGTGGATGTTCTCTGTCTCGTAGAACTTCACGAGCTTGTAGTCCCCGGACCGGATCGCCGCCTGCGGGAACACACCCTTCATGTTTCGGTAATGGGGGTAGTACCAGACAAAGTCCTCCGTCGGCCGCTGCACGGATCCCGCACCGCCCGATTTGAGGATCGGGACCAAGCTGCCGCCGTCCTGATCGGCGGGCAGTACGGCCTCGATGCCGAGCAGTTCAGCGAATGTGGCGAAGAAGTCGGACCCGTTCACAGGAACGTCGGAGGCGGACCCTGCCTCGATCCCCGGGCCGCTCACAATGAGCGGGACGCGAATGCCGCCTTCCCAAGTGTGCGTCTTGCCCTTTCTCAGCGGAAGATTGTTGGTGGGTTCCTGAAAGACCTCTCCCCCGTTATCCGACGTATAGAAGATGTACGTTCGGGCTTCGAGGCGCAGATCCTCCAGCTTGGAGAGCAGTGCGGCCAGCGACCCGTCCAGATTCTCGGTCATCGCGCCATAGCCGCTGTTAGTGTGAGTGCCGCCTTTGCGAGCCTCATACGCCGCGACCGTCTCGGGCCTCGCAATCATGGGCGTGTGGACCGCATAGTGGGAGATCTGCAAGAGGAATGGCCTGCCCTCCTCCACGGCCCGGTGTATGAATGCCAGCGACCGCTCAGTGACCCCGTCGATGCGCTTGGGGTTTGGCGGACCGTGCCTGCCTTCGGCATTGGTCGTGGCACCGTCGTGCAAATCGTAGCCGTGTCAGCCCGGACCGCCGCCTTTCAGGTGCCACTTCCCGAAGTGAGCCGTCGCATACTCCGGCGCGTGGGCTCTGACGAACTCGGCGATCGTAGTCTCGTCGTCAGGGATGTCCGTGATCGGGAAGTGTACGTTGAGGGGTTTGTTGACGTAGAACCGGTCGTGGAAGCCCCTCGCGAAGGTGGGCGTGCCGGGCACGACGTCCAAGATGTCCGTGCTGCCCAGCCGGGCCGGGCTCTTGCCGGTCTGGATGCTCATCCTGGTCGGGGAACAGTTTGTGTGCGGTGAGTACGCATTGGAGAATCGCATACCGGCCGCAGCCAAGCGCTCCAGCGCCGGCGTGCGGTAGTAGTCGCTGCGGGAATCCGGAACGCTCTCGTGCATCTGGACCGATGTTCCGGTCCAGCCTTGGTCGTCTGCCAAGAACAGGACGATGTTGGGTCTCTCACTGGCAGCGAGCCCAGAGCAGCCAATAGACCAGAGAGCAATCGCGGCCATGGCCCCCAGAAGTCGCAGTGTCCCCATCAGGCCCTCCTTGTGAAGCGCCCATTCTAGCGACCGCTTCCAATCTCGGACTTCTCGTGTGGCTACAGCCGGAGACCCTGCTGGCGCGCGGGCCGCTCATGTCGGACGATGCCCTCGGCACTGCGCGGAGTCTGCGGCAACGACAGCCTCGGGCCGGGCGTCGGCGATCCCGCCTCGGGCAGCGGCAGGCGAATAGGGATGTCGCTAGGGACCTACGCAGCGGCCGTTCCGGCTCCCTCGTACACCACGATCGTCCCCGCCGCCCGGTCGTGCCACGCCTGCTTGCGCTCATCCCAGGCGGCCCACAGCCAGCCCAGACCAAGGAAGGCGAATGAGAATACGCTTGCGAGGCCGCGTACGACGGCATCCGAAGGCGCAATCGGCCCACCGTCCAGTCGGATGACCCGGATGCGACAGACCATTCCGCCGACAGTCGAGGAGCGAAGGATCCACATCGCGACGCAATACACAAGGAAGACCAGCAAGGTCAGGCGGCCACCCACGCCAGCGGCGGCCCCCAAACAGATCATCGGGATAAAGTCTAGAGCCCCCGCCGCAACCCTTCGGCGAAATCCGGCCAGATTCAGCTCGGCGGCCGCAACTTTCGCCGGCGGGAGTGCGAGTCCGGCATCATTCCCCGAGCCCTCGGACGCGTCCGTTCGGGCCGCAGGAGGCGGGGCCGCGGCACTGGCTGGTGGGGACGGGTCCGGGTTAGACTCGCCGTCGTTCCCGCCGGACGATCCCCGCTCGCGCCGCAGCCCGGTGTAGCACACCATGGTCGCGGAGCCGAGCGCAAGGGGGGCGAGCAGGATTGGAGTCGCCAGACCCAAGACCGGAATCATGAATGCCAAGCACAGGATTCCGAACCCGATAGCGACCGACCGCAGGGCTTGGAGTCGATCTCCGAGGGACTCTTCCGCATACACACGCGCGCCGATCCACCGGGCCACTCCCACATTGCCGACGATTGCGGCCAAGAGCAACGCAACCCACACGAACGGGACGATCGGAATCCCGATCACTGAGACAAGGAGCAGCAGCGTCACCGGGCCCAAGAGCAGGGTGACAAGCCCGCCGACCAGGAAACTCGTGATGGGCTTTGCCGCAAGCGCTGCCGAGCAGTCGCGTACAGGCCTCTCGAAGACCAGCGTCACCCCGCACGCCACCAGCCCTGCGAGGGCAATCAGGAACCAGAACCACATGATGCCCGGCACGATCAGCCGCCCCATCAGCGGCCCTTCCTCGATCCATTGCCAAACAGCCGCGAACGGTGCGCTAGCCGACCCGGAGACGACGACCAGTTCTCCTCCGGGACTGAAGTCAGCCGGAGCGTCGTACGAAGCCATCACCACCACGAGATCGCCGCGGACAGTGGCACCCTCGGACACGGTCACGCTACCGCCCACCACGACTGTGTCGCCGTTGACGACCGCAGACCCACCGAGCTCAAGCGGCCCTCCAATGACCACCACGTCCCCCCGGACCGTGCCGGATATGCGCGCTGCAGCGCCCATCACCACCACGTCCTCAGTCCGCTGTCCCTCAAAGAGCTCATAGGGAGAGCCGAACCGGACTTCCTCTCCCGCCCTGTCCCGGGAGCCGGCGGGAACACCGGCATCCTGAGCCAGTGCCGCAGGTACGGCCAATAGGCACAGCACGAACGAGACAGCAATCCTTCTACAGGCGTTCATGACTTGGCACTCCTTCTCCAATCACGCGCGCCAGCGCAATCAGCAACAGCGCGCTAGTCAAAACCATCAATCCGATAGGCACGGCCACATACATAGCCCCGCTTTGGGCAATCAGGCGCAGGCAGAGCACAGCTGCCTCGGCCAATGCTGGAACGTCCGCCGCTATGAGCGTCGGCCAAACGGCGGTCACGAGGGCAGCCGTCGCCACACACAAGAGTCCGAGACTCACCCGCAGCCCGGTCGACCATCCTCGCCAAGACCGACGGTGCCAAGAAGAGCTCTGGATGGTCTGCACGCGCTCCAGGATGCTCGGCAGGAGGGTCGGCGGAGCTTCCGGGGGCTCGAGGCACGCCAGCGCTCTCCGTGCCCAAGCTTCAAGCTGAACCGGAGTCACTTGCTACCCCCAACGACAGCCCGTAGAGCAATCCGCCCCCGGTGAATGTCGGTCTTGACCTTGGAGAGCGACACGCCGAGGAGCTTGGCTATCTCTCGGTAGCTGCGTTCTTGGAAGTGGAACAGCACGAGCGGAACGCGCTGGTGGGCGGGAAGGCCTTGCAGGGCGCGTTCCAGCTCGGCACGCTGCTCCGCCTGAAGGACGTCGCGTTCGGGGTCGTCCGGCGCGGGCATCCTCTCCTCTGGCGACAATCGTGACCGACCGTGGTCGAAGCGTCCAACGCTGAACTGCCGCCAACGGGGACGGACCCTCGTCAGGTGGTTCAGGCACAGGTTCGTGGCGACGGTCCGCAGCCATCCCGGCACGGTCGGTTGGTCGCGAAGGACCCCGAAACGCTCGAAGGCGCGGAGGAAGACGGTCTGGGCCACGTCCTCGGCCTCGGCCGGATCGGCCAGCATCCGAATCGCGACTCCGTAGACCATGTTCTGATACCTCCGCACGAAGCGCTCGAACTCTTCCGAATCGGTCAAACGGCGCCCTCGCGGTCCGTGCCCACGTGTCTAGTAACACACGGGAAGCCCGCCGGTTGCGCTTGGCGGGGACTAAGAGCGTACAGAGGTCCTCATTGCGTGAATGTCGCGCGCCGGTTCGTACCGCAGGCAAAGCGGGAATCGGACACACAACATAGCCGGCCCCGGATCGGTCTCGGCGCCGTGGACCACAAGCCCCCAAGGCTCGGCCAGGCACCCACGGACGGCGCTGGGCAACATATGATGGGAGTGCGCGGCTCCCCTGCCCGCCTCGACGTTCCTTTGCGCCTCTCCATGCGAATCTGCAAGCTGTCCGTATTCCTCATTGCAGGGACCGCAATGCACGTTCTTCCCGTGCCCGCCAGCGACTTGGTGGCGCTGGAGCACTTCGAGAAGAAAGTCCGTCCGCTGCTGGTCGAGAAGTGCCAAGTCTGCCACAACTCTCAGCTCCAGAGCGGCGGTATCGACCTCTCCTCTGCCGACGGCTTCCTCAAGGCCCTCGACGAGGCCGCCCTGGTCTCGCAGGCGGAACCAAGCTCGAGTCGGCTGCTGGCAATCGTCGGCTACGAGGGGAGGGTCAAGATGCCACCAACGGGCAAGCTCAGCGAGCCCGAACTGGAATCACTGCGGACATGGGTTGAAGGAGGAGCACCTTGGCCGGGGGCCACCCGTCCGCGACCTGGGAGTCTTGGCCCCGGCGGACACTTCACGCCCGAGCAGAAGGCTTACTGGGCATTCCAGCCCGTGCTCAGGCCGGATGTTCCCAACTCCGGCGACGGCGGACCCATTGACCGCTTTCTGTCGGCCAAGCTCACAGAGGAGGGCCTGCAGCGTACGGCCTCCGCCGATCGCCACACTTGGCTGCGACGCGCGACATTCGACCTGACCGGCCTCCCGCCCACGCCGAAAGAAGCCGCAGAATTCGCGGCGGACGACTCTCCCGGAGCGTACGAGCGTGTCGTAGACAGGTTGCTTGCCTCGCCGCGCTACGGGGAACGTTGGGGAAGGCACTGGCTCGATGTGGCCCGCTACGCCGACTCAACCGGCAACGACGAGGACCACCGCTATCCGTACGCATGGAGATTCCGGGACTACGTCATCGAGGCCTTCAACTCGGACATGCCTTACGACCAGTTCGTGCGCGAGCAGATCGCGGGCGACCTACTCCCCGCAGAACAGTCCGGAGAGGTCAACCGGCGCGGGATCATTGCGACCGGCTTCTTGGCGCTCGGCCCGAAGGCTGTCGCGCAGCAGGACAAGAAGCGCATGCTCTACGACGTCTACGACGAGCAGATCGAGGTGGTCTCGAAGGCGATGCTGGGCCTGACCGTGGCATGCGCGCGCTGCCATGACCACAAGTTCGACCCGATCCTGACGAAGGACTACTACTCGCTGGCTGGCATCTTCGCTTCGACCCGCAGCTTCCGCGATCCGTCGCGGCACGTGTCGTCGCTGTTCTTCAAGCCGCTAGTGCCTCAAGCCGACTACCAGCGCTACCAAGCCGAGCAGCGCGCGGTTACCAATAAGCGCATCGAGCTTGACAACCTGGCCGACATGGAGATCGAGGCCTACGTCGAAGCCCAAGCCGACAGCGTAGCGGAACATATGCTCGCCGCCCGCGCAGTGTACGAGGATGGCGGAGAACTTCCTGGCGTGGCCGCGGCGAGGAATCTAGACCAGCGCCAGCTGGCCCGGTGGGTCGACTACCTGCGGCCTGCCGACGTCCCCCGAGTACAGCTCGCGGAATGGCGCGACGCGATGCCTGACGGGCGTGCCAAGGTGGCCCAAGAGTTCCAAGAGCAGTTCCAGAAGACGCTAAGAGCGTGGCACCGCTCCATCCGCAACTGGCGCAGGTCCACCGCCGAGCTGCTTCGGACCGGCACGATGCCTCCAAGGCCCAAGCCGCGATTCGAGGCTGGCCGCGACCGCTTCTTCTTCGACGTCTACCAAGCGAAGGGTGGCCCCATGCGCTTCGATGGAGAGGATCGAGAGGCGATTCTCAAGCCGCAGACCCGTGCTAGGATCGCCGCGCTCCGGAAGGAGGTCGCAACCCTCAAGGCGGAGGCCATGCCCGAACCCCCGATGGCCAATGCTGTCGAGGAGGGTCAGCCCGTAGATCAGCGGGTCTTCGTGCGGGGCGACTACAACAGCGAGGGCGACCCGGCCCTCAAGGTCTTTCCCGCAATCCTCGCCGGATTCGACCAGCAGCCGGTCGTCAGCGGCAGCGGACGCCGTGAACTGGCCGACTGGATCGCTTCGCCGGACAATCCGCTGACCGCCCGCGTGATGGTCAACCGCATCTGGCAGAAACACTTCGGCCAAGGGATCGTGCGGACTCCCAGCAACTTTGGGGAGCTCGGAGAAAAGCCGACGCACCCGGAGCTGCTGGACTGGCTAGCGTCCGAATTCGTGCGCGAGGGCTGGTCGGTCAAGGCGATGCACCGCAAGATCCTGCTGTCGGACGCTTACCGCGCGGGGGGTACGCCGAGCGAGGCCGCAGCGAGCGCCGACCCGGACAACCGGTTGCTCTCGCACTTCTCACGCCGACGCCTCGACGTGGAGGAGATGCGGGACGGCATGCTAGCCATTGACGGATCGCTGGATCTGAAGGTGGGGGGCACCCTGCAGTCGGGGTTTGGGACGGACGGGGAGAATTCCAACAACCGACTGAGCATCGACCCGGCAGATTCTGCGAGACGCCTAGTGTACCTGCCCCTTCGGCGGGCAAACCTGCCCACGCTTCTGAACCTGTTCGACTTTGGGGATGCGGTGACTTCCCTGGGCAAGCGACCGGTGACCAACGTGGCGCCGCAGGCCCTGTTCATGATGAACAGCGGATTCGTGGAAGACCGCGCCCGGAACTTGGCTGACCAACTGCTGGCCGTGGAACGGTGGGAGGACAGCGATCGCGCACGCCACGCGCACCTGGCCGTGCTGACGCGGGAGGCCACGCCGCCAGAGGTGGATGCGGCCGTCTCCTACATCGGCGGATACGCGAAGCAATTCCCGGACGCCACCTCGAGAGACGCGTGGCAGAGCTACTGCCGAGTCCTGCTAGCGTCGAATGAATTCCTGTACGTGGACTGATCCTGAATGGCACGAGCAACTTGAGAGGTGGGCTGGAGCAAATGAGAGCGGGAGATCCAACGACGAGGCTCGGGCACATGGACGGGCCCCTGCCAATGACGCGGCGCGGCATGCTGCGGGACTCGGCCTGCGGCTTCGGGATGCTGGCGCTGGCCGGCCTCTTCGAGCAAAACGCCAAGAGTGCCGACTTGAGTCTCGATTCCGCCAATCCGCTCACCCCGCGAGCGCCCCACTTCGAGGCCCGAGCCAAGCGCATCATCTTCCTATTCATGCACGGCGGGCCGTCCTCAATCGACACCTTCGAGCACAAGCCGTACCTCGAGCGCAACCATGGCCAGCCGCTCCCGATCGAGCGCCCGCTGGCATTCGACGACGAAGAGCCGGGTCCACTCATGAAGCCCCTGTGGGACTTCAGGCCCGGAGGAGAGAGCGGCATCCCGGTCAGCGATCTGTTCCCCCGCGTTCGCGAGCGGGTGGACGATCTTTGCATGGTGCACTCGATGGTCGGGGAGGGCGTCGATCATGGTGCGGCGCTGCTGCAAACCTTCACAGGATCGAGCACGTTCACCAGGCCGAGCCTGGGGTCGTGGGTGGTCTACGGGCTGGGCACTGAGAACAGCAACCTGCCGGGCTACATCACGATCAAACCCGCGCTGTCCCACGGAGGAGCCAAAAACTGGTCTTCGGCCTTCTTGCCGGGGTCCTTCCAGGGAACGCCAATCGGGCACGCCGGACTTAAGGTCTCCGACGTGCAGGGTGAGCCGATCGAGTATCTGGCGTCCAAGGGGCTATCGCAGGAGCGCCAGCGCTACGAGCTCGACATGCTGCGAAACGTGAACCGCAGGCATGCCGAGCTTCGACGGTTCGACCCGCGCCTCGAGGCCCGAATCCAATCGTTCGAGCTGGCCTTTCGTATGCAGGTAGAAGCCCCAGAGGCATTCGAGGTCGAGAGCGAGAGCGAAGCGACCAAGAAGCTGTACGGCCTGGACAATCCGATCACTGCGGACTTCGGCTGGCAGTGTCTGTTGGCTCGGAGGCTGAGCGAGCGCGACGTGCGATTCGTTCAGTGCACCCACTCCTACAAGTGGGACCAGCACTCCGACCTCTTCAACAAGCACCTCAAGAACGCGGCGGAGGTGGACAAGCCGATCGCCGGGCTGCTGACAGACCTGAAGGCACGGGGAATGCTGGACGACACGCTCGTTGTCTGGGCCGGCGAGTTCGGGCGCACTCCGGTGAGCCAAGGCGGAGATGGCCGGGACCACAACCCGTACGGCTACACGATCTGGATGGCGGGAGCGGGCCTCAAGAAGGGCTACCGCTACGGTGCGACGGACGAGATCGGCTACCACGCCGAGGTCAACCGCATGCACATCCACGACTTCCACGCCACGGTCCTGCACCTGCTCGGCATGGATCACGAAAGGCTGACCTACCACTTCTCGGGGAGGGACTTCCGGCTGACCGACGTGGCCGGGATCGTCCACCACGACCTGTTCGCCTAGCTACCATGCCCGTCGCAGGAATCGGAAGCGCTTCCCCGACCCAAGAGCCGCCGCTGGTCGCGTTGGATGTCCCGCAGGAAGCAGACTTGCGCAAGTGCGTCCATTGCGGGCTGTGCCTCAACGCATGCCCGACGTATCGCGAGCTTGGCGTGGAGATGGACTCCCCTCGGGGCCGCATCTACCAAATGGTCGAAGTCGCCGAGGGCCGCAGCCCGGTATCAGACCACTACGTGGAGCACATCGGCCTGTGCCTGGCCTGCCGGGCTTGCGAGACCGCCTGCCCGTCCGGAGTGCAGTACGGCCGGCTGATCGAGGGCGCGCTGGCGCAGATCGAAAATTCGGTCCGGCGAAGCTGGCCCGAGCGCTTGGTGCGCTGGCTGGCTTACGACAAGCTGCTGCGCAGTCCCCTTCTCCTCAAGGCCGCCGGCTACGGGCTCCTCTTCTATCAGCGCAGCGGACTGGCCAGAATGCTGAGCGAATCGGGAGTGCTGGCAGAGCTAGGCCGGCTAGGGGATCTGGCGCAGCTCGCGCCGAAGGCGCAGTCCCCGTTCTTCTTCTCCAACATCGGTAGGGTCTACCCGGCCGAAGGCGACACCCGGCACCGGGTTGCACTGCTGGCCGGATGCATGCAGAACGTCTTTTTCAGCCGCCTGAACGAAGCGACGGTGCGCGTGCTACGCAAGAACGGGTGCGAGGTGACCGTGCCCGCGGGGCAAGTGTGCTGCGGAGCCCTCCAAGTCCACGCCGGGCTGCGGTCGATCGGGCGCGAGCAAGCCCAGCGGAACATCGCAGCGCTGGAGGGGGAAGAGTTCGACGCGATCATTACCAACACGGCGGGCTGTGGCTCCGTTTTGAAGGAGTACCCCGACCTGTTCGAGCACGATCCCGGGTGGCACGCCCGCGCAAGCGCGTTCGCGAACAAGATGCGGGACGTGAGCGAGTTCTTGGCGTCCATCGAACTCAATGCGGACCTCGCTCCCTGCCACGCCCGCATCACGTACCAAGACTCGTGCCACCTGCTGCACGGCCAGAAGATCGCCGAGGCTCCCAGAAAGCTGTTCCGGGCTATCCCCGGCCTCGAGCTCCACGAGCTGCCGATGAGCGACATCTGCTGCGGATCGGCGGGAGTCTACAACATCGAGCACACGGACGTGTCGATGGCCCTGCTCGAGGACAAGATGCGCATGGTGGGCTCGACCAAGGCCGACATGATCGTCACGGCCAACCCCGGTTGCATGCTGCAGCTGCAGGCGGGGGCACGCCGATTCGGGCCCGACGTACCTGTAATGCACGTTGTGGAGTTGCTCGATCAGGCATATTCCGGGCCGATCGCCTCGGTGCCCTAGCCTGTTTCGCCCCCGACAGATTCAACCCCCCGCGCGGTGAACCTCACGGGGCGGCGCGATCGGAGGTCCTGCGGAAGGCACCTGCCAGTGCGCCATTGCTGTCCTGAGCAGTGGTGCCGATCTCGAACAGATCCGGCAAGAGGGCGTCCTGAGGGCATTGGCCCTCAATGGGCGCCTGTGCCCGCCTAGAAGCGTCCTCTGCGGACGGAACGCGTCGCTCCTCAGGCCTGCCCGTCCAAGACACCGCGCATGTAGGAGAAGGACTTGGCCATCCCCAGTTGCGGGTGGTCCGCTACGACCTCGTACTCCAAGCCCACAACGCCCGCGTATCCGCGGTCCTTGAGCATCTTGAAGATCGCGGCTATCGGCATCTTCCCGTCGCCCACGTCCACGCGGCTTTCCTTGTCGGTGAAGTCGGTCAGATCCTTGACGTGAAAGTCGTAGATCCGGTCCCAAGCGCCGTCGATCTCCTCAAGGATGTCGGCCCCCGTGCGAACAGCGTGACCGACGTCCACGCACAGCCCCATGCGCGGATCCATGTCCTTGACGCGCTTGATCACGTCGCTCGGCGCCGGGTAGAACTGGTCCTCCGGGCCGTGGTTGTGGATGGCCATCTTGCGGTCGTACTTGATTGCGAGCTTTTCGATCGCGCCCAGGTTGGAGTGCGTCGGCGCGCAGACCATGATCGGCATTCCGGCGGCGACGGCGTACTTGAAGTAGTGCTCCAGCTCTGCCGGGTCGTCGCTGCGGAGGGAGATGTTGCCCCCGGCCACGATCTGAAGGCCGGCACGTTCGAATTCGGCGCGAGCGCGCTTGAGATCCTCTTCGCTCAGGTAGTAGGGCATGTGGAAGGACTTGACGTTGACGTACTTGACGCCGAGGTCCCTGCAGATCCCAATGGCGGCTGTCCTGCTGAACTTGCGCAGCGAATAGGTGGCGACAGCGAGCCGAAGATCATCCCAGTGGTGCGGGGCATCGGATCCGCTCACGCGGGCAGCCGAACTGGCCGCGGCCGGGACGGCGGACGCAGCCGCCACTGCCCCTAGGAATGAGCGCCTGGTTGGAGAGTTCATGAATGCTTGGCTCCTTCGTGCTTGGACTCGCCGTGCGACGATCCCGATGTTAGCACGCCCCGACCGGCCCCAAGGGCCACTTCGGTATCATTGAAGTGCAGGGACAAGCGGGGGCAGGTAGTCCCCAAAATGCGTCCTTGGCAGGCCGGCGTGGCCGGCTATCGGAGACACCATGAAGGGCGACGCGCTAGTCATCGAAGACCTTAACGAAGTGCTGCGAGGGGAGTTCACAGCGATCCACCAGTACATGGTTCACGCAGAGATGTGCGAGAACTGGGGGTACGGCAAGCTCGGCAGTTTCATCAAGGTTCAGGCGATAGGCGAGATGCGGCACGCGGAGGTGCTGATCGAGCGCATCCTGTTCTTGGAGGGCGTGCCTGCCATGGGCGAGCTCAGGCCGCTAAACATCGGCCAGAACGTGAAGGATCTCCTCACCAACGATGTCAACCTCGAATACGACGCGGTCGGGATCCTCAACACGGCGATCACGAATGCGGTCAATGCAGGCGACAACGCGTCGCGAGAGCTCTTCGAGACCATCCTCAAGGACGAGGAGGAACATGTCGACTGGCTTGAGGCGCAGCTGCACATGATTGACGAGATGGGTCTCGGCATCTACCTTTCTCAGCAGCTGGCCGACCCTCCGGCTCCCGCCGGATAGCTACTTGGCCCCTGCCGGAGCGGTCCAATGTCCTAGGGGTCCGGCGCTAGGGCGTGGTATGTCGGCGCAGCGTGCAGAGTGTGTCTCTTCAGTCAACCGGACCCAGTAGGGCCTGCCCAAGATCAGGCGGGGACGGTTAGTCCACGACGACTTCCAGCAGTTGCTCTAGAAGGGGGTAGTACTGAACGCGCACTTTCGCGCCTGCCTGCAATTCCTCTAGGCGCAGCCGCGACTGGCCGATCTTGCGGGCGGTCTTCTTTGAGACCTTGATCTGTTCCCGGCCCGCGGGCTGCGAAAATGCCAAGACAAGCGTGCCGGCCTTTGCTAGCGAGAGCTCGACCGTGCGGGCCTGGATATCAACCCGCTTGACAGTGCCCTTTGACTTGACGATGTCGAGCATCGCCTCGGGCCGCGTGCCCTCCAGCGCGCCGTCCGCGTTGTCGTGCACCTCCGGCCGCGTGCTCGAGCTGATGGTCTTCTGCTGAGCAGAGGCCAAGGCGGCCACCATCGCCAGGGTCAGAATGCAGCGCAGTTCCATCGTCCCGCTCTCCCTACTATACCGACGCCGCCCAAGCACGGAAGCCGAGCGCGAGGATCAGAGGACCGACCTCAGGTAGTTCGCGATCTCCGGCTTGAGCCAATTCTCCGGCCCGACGTACTTGCGCAGAACCCGGCCAGTCCGGGAGATCAGGTACGACTCCGGGTACTTCGCAGTGCCATATCGGGTACTGACGGTTCGGTCCGGGTCCCTAGCCGTCGGAAACGACACTCCCGACCGCTCAAGGAACGCTTCGTACTGGTCGGCGTCCTCATCCACGCTGATGCCGAGCACGACCAGACCGCTGTCCCGAAGATCCGCGTAGAGCGCGTTTAGCGAGGGCATTTCCTGAATGCAGGGCGGGCACCACGTGGCCCAGAAATTAAGCAAGACAACCTTGCCTTCATAGTCTTCCAGACTGACGCCAACCCCCTGCTCACCCTCCACCCGGAACAACGGGGCACGGTCCCCCACATCCACGTCGTAGACGCGCAGGTACCCCTGCACTCGGAAGACCATCACAGCCGCCAATGCCAGGGCAATGCCGTAGGCCAACGCTTCCCGCGCTCGTGGCATAATCAGGGTTACAGTTCTACTCTACCCCGCCCTCGGCGGCTCGCCAGTTTTTCCAGCGGCGCGATGCTGATCACCCGCAAGGCCGAGTTCTCGGCATCGCACGTGTGCTTCTCCCCCGACCTGTCGCCGGAACGGAACACGGCGCTGTTCGGCGAGGAAAGCCGGCCGCATGGCCACGGGCACAATTTCGTCCTTGAGGTGACCGTGCGCGGGGATGTCGATCCTGTCCACGGAATGGTCCTCGACCTCAAGCACCTCAAGCGGATCATTCGGGACCGAGTGCTGGACGTCTACGACCACCGATTCCTAAACCGGGAAGTCCCGCCCTTTGACAAGGTGGTGCCTACCGCCGAGAACATAGCGCGCGACATCTGGGAACGGCTGCAGGAGCCGATCGGTTCGCTCGGCGCTGCGCTCCACTCGGTTCGCCTGCACGAGAGCCATGACCTCTTCGTCGAGTACCAAGGGGGCAGCGGTAGATGACCACGCTGACCAAGCGCTACCGGTTCTGCGCGTCCCACCGGCTCTGTTCCCCAAGGCTCAGCGAGGAGCAAAACCGCAAGGTCTTCGGAAAGTGCGCGAACCCGCACGGACATGGGCACAACTACACACTCGAAGTCAGCGTGCAAGGTGCGCCGGATCCCCGGACCGGCATGACCATGCCGAGGACGGACCTTGACAGGTGGGTCGAATCGGCGGTCCTGAAGCGGGTCGACCACCGCCACCTCAATTCCGAGCTGCCGGAGTTCGAGGAATTGGTCCCGACCTCGGAGAACGTGCTCGTGGTAGTGGAGGGTTGGCTGCGTGCCGCCTGGCCCGCACACTTCCCACGGCAGACGCTTCGTTTGGCCGGTCTCCGTCTTGAGGAAACTCCGCGCAACAGCTTCCGCTATTAGCGCTTAGCCCCCAACCCATGGCAAGTCAGAAAACTCCCGAGCACCCGCTACCCTCCGATCGCGAGGAGTCCAGCCAGCGCGATCCGATCGAGGGTCTGGTCGGCCAAATCCTCAGCAATCTTGGTGAGTTCAACCATCGGGACGGCCTGAGGGACACACCCAAACGCGTAGCCAGAGTCCTCAGGGAGTTGACCAAGGGATACGGGCAGGAGCCCGAAGACGTGCTCAAGTCCGCCCTGTTCGACGTGTCCTACGACGAGATGGTCATCGTGAAGGACATCGAGGTGTTCTCGTTGTGCGAGCACCACCTCTTGCCCTTCTACGGTCGCATGCACATCGCGTACATCCCTCAGGCCAAGGTCATCGGCCTGAGCAAGACGGCCCGGATAGTGGACATTTTCGCCCGGCGCCTGCAGATCCAGGAACGGCTCACGCAGCAGGTCGCGGAAACGATCCAGCAAGCGATCGAACCCGCTGGCGTCGGTGTGATCTGCGAAGCCCAGCACCTGTGCATGATGATGCGTGGCGTGGAGAAACAGCACTCCAGCACCATCACGAGCGCCATGATGGGAGTCTTTCGGGACAATCCCAAGACCCGCGAAGAGTTCTTGTCCCTAGTGTCCAACCACCGCCGCTAGCCAAATGGGCATGCGGCCGGGCGACGTGCGTCGACTTGTAGCGAGCAATGGGCGCAACCCACGTCGTGTGGTCGAGAGGGGCGAATCTGTGAAGGCGGCGGGCGAGGTCGCTGCGGGCACAGGTGCAAGTCCTCGCCGGGCAGGCAGCCACCCGGACAGCGGGGGACGTGCCCGCTGCGACAGGGCTGGCGCGCAGTCCCGCAGTGATCTGTCTATCGAAGGCTTCGAAGGACCGGACTAGACTTAGGGCCTGCGCCCTTGGAGGCCCTTGTGAAATGAATGAGCAGCCAACTTCGCGGATTGCAGGCCGCGTCCTTGACGGCAATGTCCTGCACATTTGGTACGTCGATCGCCTATGGCGACTTTCGCGAGGACTTGAGGTCGTTGAAGTGCCGATCGACGATCTGTCTGAATTCGACAGCGACGAACCGTGGTACGGCTATGGAGTTGACAGGCCCACGTGTCGGTCAGTAGCAACCCATGCCAAAAAGATCCAGCAGTCCGACCTTACGTTTCCGATCATATTGAGTTCTGATTACAGCGTTCTTGATGGCATGCATCGAGTAGCCAAGGCATGGATGTTGGGATTGAAGACTGTGTCGGCAGTTCGATTTGACGAGCCGATCGATCCGGACCTCGTTCTAGAACTGACAGGCACGTTGGATCCTCAGGAAATCTTGAAAGAACTTTCCAAGAAGAGATCGGAGAGAGCGAAGGGCTAGCAAACGGTACCCGCGGATCGGTCCAGTCACGCGGGCTGGTGGTGGCAGACTGGGTGCAGTGCTTGGACACGGCAGCGCGAGTGGAGTTGTGGCCGACGTACGATGCGACCGGGACCAAGTTCGCGCTGGTTAGCGCCCACCGGCTCTACGATCGCTTGGAGCGAGTTCAATAGCGCCCAGTTGGCCCGGCTCTGCCTGTGGACCCGCGACCGGGAGCGGAGGCGTAGCTCGCCGTGCAGGGGGTCGGAATTGGGGGATCTCGTAGGGCCGCCCGCGACACCCAAGCCAGCGTCGAAGGATCCTCCAAGCCCGTCTAGCCGCATTGATCGTCCTCAGGTCAGCGAACTCCGCACGCACCCTAGGCCCAAAACCTGCGGCTCCTGACCTTTCTGATAACTCCAGCGAAGATCCGCTGGCTCAGATTTCCGAACGGCTGGTCGGTTGTCAGGTACGTCCAAGTGGCTCCGCGCTGGAATAGATCGGACCCGTCGCTTGCTTCGGCCATGCGCTTGGCCACCTCCGGTTCAATGCCGCTCAGCAGCTCGTCATACAACGAATAGACGTTGCGGAGGTACTCGTGAAGCGGGTCGCGCCCTCCGTACGAGACCCAATGGATGCCCTCGCGCAACGCGGAGACTGCAGCCAGGTGGTCTGACCAGAGGCTGTCGATCGTGGCCAGTGCAACAAGTCGTTCGGTCTCGGACGAACGAGGCCGCATGCCGGTGAGGATTTCTTGGCGCAGCGTGTGAAGAGACCGGCGCTGGCCCTCGATGACGGCCTCGTATTTGCGTAGGAACTGCCGGATGTCCAGATGACGGCCTTCGATTGCCCGCTGCAGGCTGTCAGCGTCATCCTCGAGATTGGGGTGGTTGATGCCCTGCTTGGCGAACAAATCGTCCTCGCGCGAGATGAAAAAGCGGGAAGTTCCCGGATCCCCCTGACGACCGGCGCGGCCGCGCAGTTGGTTGTCGATTCGGCGGCTCGCGTGCCTGTTCGTGCCAATGACGTATAGTCCACCAAGTTCCGCTACTCCGGGTCCGAGCCCGATGTCAACGCCTCGACCAGCCATGTTGGTGGACACCGTGACCGCCCCACGGTGTCCCGCCCGCGCAATGATGGCTGCCTCCCGCTCGTCATTGCGGGCGTTAAGGATCTCGTGGGGGAGCCCGGCTAGGCGTGCACTGAGCCGCTCGGATTCCTCCACGCTAGAGGTTCCGACCAACACGGGCCGCCCTGAGCTGTGGGCAAGGCGAATCTCGTCGACAACAGCTTGCTCCTTCTCTTCCTTGGAAGCAAAGACGACATCGGGATAATCGACCCGGATCAGCGGTCGGTTTGTTGGTATGACTTCGACTTCAAGGCCGTAGATTTCCGCGAATTCCTCAGATTGCGTCGCAGCGGTGCCAGTCATCCCACAGAGTCTTGGGTAAAGGGCTATCAGATTCTGCAAAGTGATCGAACCCAGAACGCGGCCTTGCGCCTTCAACGCCACCTGCTCCTTGGCCTCCAATGCCGTTTGCAGCCCCGCTGGCCATCGTCGATCTTGCACGACGCGACCCTTGAGTTCGTCGACGGACTCGATCACTCCACCCTTGACCAAATAATCCACGTCTCGCCGAAGTAAGGCGTGAGCGTGCAGCGAGTCCTGCACGGCAGTGTGTAGAGTGAGGTTCCCGCACTCAAACAGATTGCCGCACCCGAACGCCTCTTCCACTGCAGAGATTCCATGGTCGGTCAGCGCTACATTGTGCCCGTGCTCGTCAACGTTGTAGTGGTGGGCCGGGAGGAACTGCCGCGTGATCTCGTCCACGCGGTAGGCGAGCGCATCCTTCGCACTCTTGCCGCCAGCGATTACGAGAGGAATCCGCGCCTCATCAATGAGGATCGAATCAGCTTCGTCGAGCACGGCCGCAGCGAAGGGCCGCTGGACCTGGTGGGACGGCTGCAAGGCAAGTTGGTCTCGCAGGAAGTCGAATCCAACTTCTTGCGGGGTGCAGTATGTGATATCGCAGGCGTAAGCCTGGCGACGCTGATCCGCCGTCATGCCCTGTTGAACACAACCGACGGTGAATCCAAGGAAATCGTAGATCGGGCGCATCCAGTGACTGTCCCGATGCGCGAGATAGTCGTTGACGGTCATCACGTGGACGCCGTTGCCGGGTCTGGCGCTCCACACGATCGCCGGGACAGCCGCCAGAGTCTTGCCTTCACCGGTCTGCATTTCAGCGATCTTGCCCTCTACCATTGCTAGCGCCGCTTGGATCTGGACATCAAACAGCTCAAGACCGATCGTGCGCCGCGCAACTTCCGCCGTTACGGCGAGGCTTTCCAGTTCGTTGGCGGCTTGATGGCCTGCCAACTTGAGTTCGCCGTCGCTGGATCCGCTCAGTTCGGCCCGGTGCGCGTTAGTCCGCTGCAGCTTCGCCCGGGGAGAACTAGAAGCAGCGGATAGGAATGAGCCGAAACCGAGAAGACGAGACCAGCGACGCATGGAGTTGTGTCATCCGAGCGAGTTTCGACGCCAATGCTCTGTTCGGTGGGGTTGACGCCGCGCCCGTTGTGCCTCGTTTCGGGATGCTAACCGCTGTTCTCCAAAATATGCTCGCCTCGCTCCGGTGAAGGCTGCAGGAGCCACATGCCCTGATGACCTCTGAGGACCGGCGCTACGCAATGGGCGGAACCTGAGGGCACGAGCAATCGGCCGGACCCATCCGCCCGCAAACCGGACCGGCCGCCTAGAGGGAAAGCAGCCTTGGTTCGGGACGATGATGACGCGTTTTGTGCCTTCCTGCCCCTGTTCCGTCCGTCGCAGTGGCATCCGACAACGAGCCCGCTCCCGCTGGCCATCGCTGCCACGGTACCGGTGGCGCTTGTTTCGGCACGCCCCAAGAAACGACTTGCACGGCCCGGTGTCCCGTGGCACCAATCCCAGACTGCCACAATCCCCGCTACGCCGTTTGTGCCGTCCGTCCACTTGCCTGCGGTTCGCCACCATGGCTCTCAACCTCGCCGTGGCGTCCTAGGACAGTCTGGCGGAAGCGGCATCTAACCGGAAGATTGAGAAGCTCGGCAGATTGCGTGTCCTCACGTTCTGCTCTCCGGCTCTCTGCCTCTTCGGGCTACGAGCGACAATCCTGTGTTACCGCCACGACGGGAATCCGATCGCTCGAAAGTACAAGAGGTATGCTGCGACCACCGAGCACGAGGAGCAGACCGCAATCGAATGCAGCCGGGCAAGTCGACCAACGCGCAGTGGGTCGCTCCTCACCGAAACCAAGAGGCCATGAAGGGCCAGAAGCACGAAGATCCAGGACAGAATGACGAAGCTGACGGCTACCGGCGTCGGTCGGCCAAGTTGATCGACTAACCTGTCGAAGCTTCCCCATTCAGTGCTTGCACCAACAGCGGTGACCGCCATGACAAGAGCCATCACCGATAGCAATGGCCAGGCGCGCACCAAGACCGGCCGGCGCTTGAGTCTTCCGCCAAGCTTCAAAGGCATCCAAACAGCGGCCCAGAGGGGGCTGCTGAGCAGCAGAGACCCCGAGGCGACTGCCAAGACCCGCTCGAGCCAAACGACCGTGCCGGCAACCTTGCGCAGATTACCGGTTTCGCCTTGGATGTACTTGTTCCCGTCAAAGCCCTCCACTAGCGCGAGGGTCGCCATCGGCTGCAGCTTGCGCCTGAAGGTCCGGCTGGAGGAGGGATGAAACTCTATGCGCTGCCGTGCCCGTTGGATAACGAGTAGTTCGTCACTGTGCCTGATGCGGACTACACCGGCCAGCCTTTCTGCGTAGCGCCTTGCCTCACTGCGGGGCGTGATCGGACGATAGTACCCGGTCCACTCCTCGATGTCAGCGGGCATCGCCATGATGGTCGATGCGTCAGGTCTCCCGACTCCACGCACGAGGTACTCAGCGACAAGGGAGTTGATTCTAGTCGCTGCCCTATTGTTCGAAACCGAGAACATCACGCAGTATCCGAGGCCAATGTCCGCCGAGTATGCGTACCACGCCCGCCATCCCGGCATGCCTCCGTCATGCCCTCGGAAGACGATCCCGTCGACAGAGGTCGAGTAGTTGCCCAAGCCGTACCCGTACTCTGGCAAGAACGCGGACGAGACTGTGGTCTCGGAACGCTCCATGCGTTCGATCGACTCGGGTGAGACGAGTCGGCGGCCTTCGAACTGTCCGCGACCCAGCAACATCCGAACGAAATTCGCCATTTGCATAGGCGTCGCACTCAATGCGCCTGCCGGGCGCGTGACTAGATGCCGGTAGGGCACGGGCTCGCCGTCAACTCCATAGCCGGTTGCCAGTTGCCCCTTGAGTTGATCCGTCAGCACCAAGCTGGCTCCTTGCATTCTGAGGGGCGCCAAGATCTCGTCGGCCAGGAACTGTTCAAACAGTCGGCCGTCGATCGTCTGCACGACGTAAGCCGCAACCGAGGGTCCAGCATTGGAATAGGAGAAGTGAAGGCCGGGTGGCCAACGGCAGTATAGGGATCGTTCTATGTGGGCCAATCCCTGGGCCAACGAGAGTGGTGTCGGGTCGTTGCTCAGATAGTCCTTGTACTGCAGGTCATCAAGGCCCGCTGTGTGCTCCAGCAAGTGCTCAAGCCTCACAGGGGCTTCGTCGTTCCAACGGTTCCAGATCTCGATGTTCGGCGCCAGCCTCGCCACCTCGTCGGTTAACCGCAGTCGTCCGCGCTGCTCGAGAACGAGCACTGCCAAGCCCACGAAGCTCTTGGTGATCGAGCCAAGACGCCAATAGGTGTTCTCGTCTGCCTCGCGGGAAGTTTCGGGATCGGCGAGCCCAATTCCGGCTGCCCAAGTAATCTCATCTCTCGTCACGAGAGCCACACCGACGGATCCGCGACCGATTTCGTCCAACTCTTTCTGAATGGCTGCCCGGAGTTCATTGACGCTTGCCGGTTTCACTGGCCCTTCTGCGGCACATAGGACTCCCGCAGGGAAGAGCAAGCAAGCCCCTCCGAGAAACGAGAGCGTCACAGCGCCGAGCGACGCTGAATGCGCTCGTGTTGAATGACGGCCCGAATTCAACTTACGGTGATTTGCCATAGTCTCCGAGCGGCGGCCCAAGAACACGTTCTTAGCCCCGCCTACTCTGCTTCAGGCGCCCCCTAAGAACCACTCCCTGGACAGCACGAGCAGGAAGACAAGGACGCCAGAGAATGCGACTGTCAAGCTTCGTGTGGTTCGACGGGTCAGGTACTGATGGCAGATCACAGTGACGCAAACGGCGAGAGCGGTCAGCCATGGCAGTTCGCCCGTCAAGGCCCTTACGATGCCATCTGCTGCCACTAGGGGCATGCCCAGCCAGCTCAGCACAAGGAGCCCTCCCAGAATGACTCCTGTCATGATTCCGCCCAGTACCGCCATGCCCGCGAGGCTTGGGGTCAAGACCGCCAGCATCATGAAGATTGCTGTAGAGACAACAGGGGCCAGGAAGACCTCCGGGGCGGTCGAGGGAATCCCGGCAAGTTGGTATGTGACCGCTAGGTGCACCACGATCTGCGGGAGGACCATGGCTGGCAGGAGTAACATTGCCTTGCTGGCCAACAGCGTGCCGGCGGGGACCGGCCGACTCAGCCAGAACGCCGTACTGCCGACAGTTGAGTCGTCGTGGACCAGCCTGGAGACAATCGCCGCTCTCAGAAGCAGGTCGAGCGAAACAGCCAGCACGCCGATCAACGCGAGTACACCGTATTCGAGCTCGGCGGCGCTCGGCGAGGGAATACCGCGGAGTGACTCGCGCTCGTCGAGGAACATCTCGATTTTCTGGTCCAGAGTCAGAGCGAGGACCAGGACCGGGTACCAGATGCAAAGAACCAGGCGCGTGTGTCGCCAGTCCTTCCGGGCTACGTGCATAGTCAGGTTCATTCCTGCTCCCTTCCTTCGGACCTGTAGGTCCGGGCGAGTGCCATGAAGATCTCCTTGAGCGACATTGGGCTGGCAGTGACATTCTCGGCTGCCGGAACGACACTCCGAACGCGTTGCACCCCTGTCCCCTCCCGGTAGTCGCTCTCGACGAACCGAACGCTTCGTCCAACCGATTCCTTGAGCAGCCAAGAATCCGGTAGCTCCGTTGGCAATTCCCCGTCTGGGGCCAGTGTCAGCTGGAAATGGCGGAATCGCCCCTCAAGCGACGATACGGATTCCAAGACCCGGAGAGAACCCCGGTCGATGACACCCACCCGGTCCACGAGTCGTTCCACCTCGTCGATGTCGTGAGATGAAACCAGCACGGTCCATTCAGTCCGGTCGCTAAGCTCCAGAAGACCCCTCATGAACTCGTCCCGCACAAGGGCGTCGAGTCCGCTGAACGGTTCATCCAGAACGACAAGTTCGGGCCGATAGGCGAGCGAGGAAAGTAGTGCCGCCTTGATTCTCATGCCGCGTGAGAGGCTCTTGATCGTCTTCGACAGCGGAAGGTCGAACTGATGGACCAGCTGTCGGCACAGATCCTGATCCCACGTGGGATACATCGGCCGGCAGAAGTCCAGCAGCTCCCGGACGCTCATCCATTCGGGCAGCTCCTGATTCTCAGAAACGTAACCGATCCGAGAGAATTCCGCAGGTCCTATGCGGGTTGAGTCAGTTCCCATGACCGTGGCCCGTCCGCTCGTCGGCCGGACCATGTTCAGGAGCATCTTGATCGTTGTGGTCTTCCCAGCGCCGTTCGGACCCAGAAGGGCGAAGATGCTCCCTTTGGGAACGTCCAAGGAGAGGCCGTTGACGGCGAGCGTCCGGCCAAAACGTCGCGAGAGTTCTCGGGCTTGGATGATCGACTTCATTCGGCGTGGTCCTCCGTGGATGTCTCCTGCTCCCTTCCCTTTGGCGGCGACGATTCAGAAAGACGCGTCCAGTGGTCCTTGACGGCGCGCACCAATTCCGCACGAGTCAGGGATAGCCTTCTCGCTTCAACCACCAACTGTTCGACCTGGCGGGCCAGGAGGTCGGAACGCTCCCTGGGAGACGGGTCGGGAAGCTTGGCGACGAGAGTTCCAATTCCCGGCTGGACAGCCAGGAGCCCTTGGTCGGCAAGCCGGGTCACCACCTTCTGGGCTGTGTTGGGGTTGATCCTCAGTTCCTGGCTGAGCGTTCGGATCGAAGGAAACCGGTCGCCGGGCGACAGCTGATTCGAGACGATCGCTCTGTGCACGGCGTAGACCAGTTGCTCGTAGACCGAGGTACCGATCTTCAATTCCACGGTGAAGGGCAACATAGGTGTACTAGGAATACTAGCACAGTTGTTTCGCTCGGTGTCAACAGCCGGTCGTCATCTGGAATGGCGCCAGTGTCAATCTTGGTTCGGGCTCGAATCTGGGGTGAGCACCTGAGATCGGAGCAGCCCGGCATGGCCCAAGGGCGACGTAGCAAGTCCGAGTGCTACGAGCAGACGCAGTCTCTGGCGGAACTCCTCGGGACCTGTGGCATCGAACTGGCGATTGAGGATTCGTCGGCTTGTCCTCGGCCGTGCTAGACAAGGCTGGGATGCGCCTCCAGTCAGTGGGCCGATCGCCTTGAGGATCGGGGAGGGCCCCAGCGGTCAGCGCCGCTGTTCCAGAGTGACCCTGCCGTAGTGCGGATCCGCTTCCCAGGTGGGTGGGCGGTCGAGGGCCCGGGGATCGGCGGTCTCCAGCAGCCTCTTGTCCAGATGCTCCGCCAGCCCTGCCTTGACGCTGGCGAGGGAAGATTCGGAAGCGACGTTCGTGAGCTGCGCGGGATCCCGGGCGAGGTCGTAGAGTTCCTCCGCGGGACGCTTCGAGAACGCCGCCCTGTAGTACCGCTCGAATCCAGGGCTGTCCCGGCGGGCGCGCACAAAGTCTTTTGTGGGAGACGGATCCACTTCCCCGAAAATCGGCGGATCGCCCGCCGGCCAGCGGTCCGGCTCAAGGTTGCGGATGTATAAGTGGCCGTCAGTTCGGATCCCACGCATCGGGTACCCGACGCGCCCGGCCCGCCAAGGCGTGTGCCGCTCGCGAGCCAGCACGACATGGTCCCTGGCCCTCTCGATTCGGCCTTCCCGGCTAGAGGCGAGCAAGCCAAGTATGCTGCGGCCCGTCATGTCGCTGTGTTGGGGAAGCCCGGCCGCCTCAAGGATTGTCGGAGCAAGGTCTACCTGGCTGACGAAGTCGCTGACGACCCGGCCGCCAGGGAATCGTTCCGGCCATCGAATGGCCAAGGGAACCCGGGTGCCGTAGTCGTAGAGGTCGGCCTTGGCGCGGGGAAACGGCATTCCGTTGTCGCTCGTGACGATGACCATCGTGCGGTCCAGCTCACCCCGGGCTTCCAGGAACGACAGGATCTGCCCCAATTCGCGGTCGAACCGACCGATCTCGAAATAGTAGTCAAGAATGTCGCTGCGAACCTCGGGGACGTCGGGTAGAAACGCGGGAACCCTGACGTCCTCAAGACTCAACCCGCTCGCCAGGCCTGAGCCCTCGGCGTAAGCCCGGTGGGGATCGCTGCTGCCGAACCAGAAGCAGAAAGGCACGCCCTCGGGACGGTCGCGGTCGAACGCGCCGAAGTCTTCGTACCTAGGGCCGGCGGGATTGCGCGATCGACCGCCGGCTTCGAGGCTGCCGGGGCCCCATCCCTTGCGGGCGAAGCCGATGTGATATCCCGCGGCCTCCAGAAGGTCCGGATAGGTCGCGAACTTCGCCGGCAGAGAACTCCAGAGGTTCATTCCCTCCTCGAGCCGATAGAAGTCTTGGCCGGTCAGTATTGCGCCGCGCGACGGCGTGCACGACGGGGAACTGCAGAATGCGTGCGAGAACAGCACTCCTTCCCCGGCAACTCGATCGAATGCGGGCGTCTGGACCACCGGGTCGCCTGCAGCCCCGGTGTGCGCGAACGACTGATCGTCCGAAATCGCGAACAGTATGTTGGGCGGGGACCCAGCGCCGCCCGTGCATCGGACGAGAGACGCCACGGCGGCCGAGCTGAGAAACCCCCGCCTTGAGAGCGAAGCCGTCGAGCGAGAAGTTCCGCCCACTGCACGTGAGTGTGCGTCAAAGGGAACCACTTGGCTGCCCAGCCTAGCCGCGGCCGAGCCCCTACTGGTCCACGATCTCAACCAAACCCGCGGACTTGGCTGCTGTCAGTGTGGCACCAACGGCCGCGGTGCGGCGCGCCAGCTCGTCGATCTGCCAGTCTTCGGCACCCTTGACGTCACACCGGAAGGTGTTCCCGATCGGTTCGATCCACTTGGCGGAGATCGCGCCCGACCCGAGCACGATGCCCATTACCGGTCCTACGTCACCGGCGTTGGTGTCTGTGTCCCAACCCGCCATCACGGCGATCGTGATCGTCTTGTCGAAGTCGCCATCCCCGTAGAGCAGCGCGAGTGCATTCACGGCGTTGTTGGGGAAGACCCGGCGGTTCTTGGCCCCCTCCGGCGCCCACTTCGCGTCGATCTGCTCGTGCGCCTTCTCCCAGTCGTCCGGCCATTGCTGATGCCACGTGATCACGTCCCGAATGCACTTGGCATAGTCACAGTCTTCGGGAATCACGGCGAGGCCCGTCTGGAGCAGTTTCGCGGGGTCGGACTCGAAGAAGGCCTCGGCGGTCAGGGCCGCCATGAACATCTCGCCGTAGACGCCGTCGGTGTGGAATGCGACTTCTGCGTCGAGCCTCCCGTACCGGGCCGCCTCTTCAGGGTTGCCGGGAAGGACGTAGCCCCAAAACTCCCCCTTCATCTGGCCTCCCATGAACTCGCCCATCTCGTGCTGGCCTGACTCCGGAGGCATGATGCCCTCCTTCATGCGCCGCTCGGCGACCCTGACCGCTCGCCCGCAGTTCTGGGCTTCGAAGACCGAGAACGATGCGAGCCACTTGTCTGCGATGTCCTGACTCGTGATCTCTGGGCCCTTCTCTTCGAGCAGCAGCAGGTTCGCGACTTGATACAGCGTGTCGTCGTCGGGACCGAAACCCGCGGGGCCCCAGTCCTCGGCCGTATACCACTGTTTGCGCTCTGGATCGCGATGGGGCGGCAGCCTGTTGACATAGTCGGTCAGCGGCCACTGGCCAAGCTCCGTGAGGTAGGGCTTGAGGTCATTCTTGTGCATTCCCTCCACACTCATTCCGAGGGCGCCCGCCACTGCGGCACCCAGCCAAGCTCCGTGGACCTTGTCGTAATATTCGTCGGCCGTGATCGAGCGAATGGGTCGGCCATCCTCACCGGTGCCAGAACTTTGGTCAGTGTCAACACACCCAAACAACAGGGCGAGTGCCACGCATGTGGCGAAACTTGCTCTCGGTATGCTCATTGGTCCCCCTCAGGACGGTGCCTGCTCAGTCTTCCCGTATTGGCTGCCGTAGCGTCCAGAGCCAGGTGACACGCCAAGCATGGTCCCACTTCAGGCTCTTATTCGATTGACCGCATCCGGGACGACAACTTGGCTTTCCGGGACGCCGGTTTGAGCAAACGGCACGCACAGCGCCAAGCCAACACCATAGCGCCTTATAAGCAGTGCCGTCTCCAGCCGGATGCCCAAGAGCATTAGGCTCTGTGGGTTGGGCGCAGCGATGTGGCCGGCAGGAAGGGTTGTGCGCAGGAGCCTACGGTCCGTGCGCGGCGAAGAGGACATGACGGAGCAGCTTCCAGACCGCTCTGACTGCGGAAAGACCTTTGCCAGGGAGCGCCCCTAGGCCGATGTACGAGCCGCAGTCTGGCCAGCCCACAGACGTCGTGCCATATGCGGATCACGGTGAGGCTGACCAGTCGCGGCTGATGGCACGGAAGCGCTCGACGAGGTAGCGCACGGGAGGTTCCGGCGGACTGGCGGAATGACACCTCTCTCGAGTCGAGCAGTAATCGACAAGTGCAAGTGGACCGCCACGTGGCAGACGAGGACCCAAGATCCACGAGTCGCCGATTCTGGCAATTATCGAACCGAAGCCTCAATGCGCGCTTCGCCGCATTGTTATTCTTATACGCTCGCGGAGCTGTCGGCTGCCACGGTGCGCGACCGACAGTCGGTTACGCGCACGTTGGGACGGCCTGCAGCCGCACTGGGGGTACTGATGTCTAGTCCGAATCGCTCGTCTCACACTCATGGGATTGGCATAGTGGCCGTGACCATTGCTGCGGGCATCCTGTTCGCACAACCGCCGCGCCAACCCAGACTGGAGTCCCCCATTGTGGGCGAGGACCGCCGGATCACGTTTCGAGTCCGAGCGCCGCAGGCCCGTGCCATCGTGCTGAACGCCCCGTGGGCTGGAGAAGGCAAGGCACTGACCAAGAACGAGGACGGGGTCTGGTCCATCACCGTGGGGCCCGTTCCGCCAGCGATCTACAGCTACACGTTCCAGATGGACGGGGTCCGAATCCTTGATCCCCACAACACGGCCGTCAAGCACTGGAGCGGCGGGAACGCCAGCCTTGTCGAAGTGCCGTCGGCAACTCCGCTGGCATACGACCTCCGAGATGTTCCGCACGGTTCGCTTCACGTCCACTACTACGCCTCTGAGTCGGGCGGCAACAACCGACGGCTGCACGTCTACACGCCGCCGGGCTACGAAGAGGACCCGGATCAGCACTACCCGGTCCTGTACCTCCTGCACGGCTCGGGAGACAACGATTCGACGTGGAGCGAGATAGGCAAGGCCAATCTCATCCTCGACAACCTGATTGCGGAGGGCAAGGCGGTACCAATGCTGGTGGTCATGCCCAACGGCCACCCGATCCCCTGGAGCAGCGGACGCCGGGGCTTGCGGTCAGGCAACACCGAGGCGTTCCATGACGACCTCATGGAGGCTGCAATCCCGTCAGTTGAGTCGCGATACCGCGCGAGAGCTGACCGCAGCCAGCGCGCGATCGCGGGTTTGTCCATGGGCGGAGGGCAGTCGCTCCACTGCGGCATGCGCAGCCTTGACCGTTTCGCTTGGGTGGGCGCGTTCTCGGCGGGTGCCCCCGACCCGGCCGACGATCCGCTAGCGAAGGCCTTCCTCGCCGATGCCGAGAGGGCAAATGCCGAGCTCAAGCTGCTATGGATCGCTATTGGGCGGGACGACTTCCTCCTCCAGCGCAATGAGGCCTACACCGCTGCGCTGGACTCGGCAGGCATCGTCCACACGTACAAGGTGACGGATGGCGGGCACAGCTGGCCGGTCTGGCGAGACTATCTCGCAGAGCTTGCGCCGCTACTGTTTCGCGACTGAGCCGGCGGCTGCTCGTAGTCGGGCAAGCTCGCGCTGATCTCGTCCGCCTTCTTGGTCGGTCGAGCCCAATCGCCGTGATTGAGTGACCGCGTGAACCTGTGTCATTTCCGGCACGTCTCGGTTTTGGGGCAGGCCGACCTTAGGGCCGGGGAGGACCCGGACTGGCTTCGGCCTCATTCGCGGAACTAAGGGATTCTGGCCATCGGGTTGGGTCGGCGCGAAGAGGGTGAATGGTGCGCGAGGCTCGTCAAGAGAGTTGTCTCGTCCCGCCCGGTATCAATTCCGCGGACGTGATTGAGGCACTCTCAGGCAAAGATCTGGGCCTAGGTGCCTTAGCCCGCCACCGAAGTCGTCAATCCATACCGCAGGCCGAAGAACAAGTCCCTCGTTGAGTTCCTTGAGGCCGGAGCCGTCGTCAGCGCGAGTGCCCTTGGTTTCGCTGCATCTCCAGCAGCCCGGCGAGCCGTTCGGCAGTTTCCGGATAAGCCTCTACTTGGTTCGTTTGCTCGGTCGGGTCGTCGCCAAGGTTGTAGAGTTGCCGACCGAGTTCTTCCGGTCGGGTCACGCGTCGCACCGTCGGACTCGCCTTGCCTTCAATGTACTTCCACGGACCTTCGCGGATAGCGAAGTTTCCATCGACGCTGTGAAGAATCATCGATTCACGTCGCGGCGTTTGCGAGAACTGGCCGAGCAAAGCCGGCAGGATGCTGAAACTGTCCTCCGCCGCCACTGCCGCCGGCGGCAGCGGTTCACTAATCAAGGCCGCAACCGTGGCGAACATGTCAACGAGACTGATGGTGTCCGTGCTCACCGTCTCGGCCAAGACTCTGCCTGGCCAGCGAACAATGAATGGTACTCGAAACCCGCCTTCAAGAATGCTGTGCTTGCGACCGCGCCAATCCCCATTCACGCGCAACCCCGCGGTAAACGTTCGAGCGGGCAGTGGTGGTGGCTCGTAGGCGGGCCAGAGAGTGAA
>JAPPMC010000153.1 GCA_028819235.1 Bryobacterales bacterium | reverse complement strand
TGGTCTTGTGCTTGCTGCCCGTCTGGACGTTCAGCGACCCGCACTGCGGGCAGCATACGCCGTCCGGCCAGCGCTGCTCGATGAACCACTTCTCCACCACTTTGTCAGTCGGAAACCTCAGCAGGAACTCCCTGAGCGAGATTCCCTTGCGGTACGCCTTGCCCCGTGCCTTCTGTGCCACACCCCAGCCTTACCTGAAAGTGGCGATCATGTCAAGCACAAGATGTAGTGGCTCCGCCACTCTCGTATATAATCCCCAACTACTTCACCTCCATGAGTTCAAGACCATGCTTCAGGTTGCTTGAACGGCACAGAGGGTAGCCGCTCAACATCCCAGGAGTTTAATGCGCTCTTGTAGGGAAAGGGCGACGGGTATGTTCTTGGTGGCCAGCGCTGCTGCGACTTCGAGCAACGCTTGCCGGGCCTCGACATCTTTGGACAGCGCATGGGCGTCCGAACCCAACGCCGCAGTCACGAGTTCGACCAGCGCGCTTCCGGTGCTCTTGCGATGCCAGTGATTGGACGGATTGTTCGCATTCAGCACCGCGGCGATCCAACGAAGGCCGTTCAGACGAAGCGGACCACCGAAGGTCGTGGTGAGAAAGTACGAGAAGCGGGTCATGGACTCTTCGTCGCGCCACAGATGCGACTGCGCCCACCGCTCGTAGACATCCGTCATCCGGAGGGCGGCTCCCGGCGCGAGCCGCGCGAGGGCGGCTTCGTTCCCAAACCCGAGTAGGTCGCAGATTAGCCGCTCGCCATAGAACCATAGGCCCGGTTTCCACCAATCAGCCGCGAGTCCGTATTCCGTGACCGCTCGCCAGACGCGTTCAAAAGCCGCGGTGTCGTCACCGTGCATGAGACGCAGATAGAGGCTGTCAATGAAGTCCTTCAGCGCATAGTGCGCCGCCGGTCCATGTACGAGTACTGGCTCCCAAACAGCCCGATCCTCATTCTCAGGCGCGGCGAGCGATAAGGCAGCGATCTTCGGGAGGATAGTCTGGGTCGGCTGGTCATACTCGCCGTTCCTGTCCGTCTTGGCCCGCGCCTTCGCGCGGGAAGCGTCGTAGTCCCAGATGCGGAGAGCAAGGCGCGTGTCCAACGACCGGTCGCCCGTTCCGGCACCGTGCATGAGCCAACCCAACAGCGCTTCGAGCACATGGCGGTCAAGCGAGACCCCCGGCCGGCGCCGGGGCTTTCCGAGCAAGGTCCGCTGACCGGACGTGTAGAGGCGCATCTTCCTGTAGAACTCCAGCCGCCCGCAGCCGGCTGCGACCCGCTTGAAGTCGAGACTGTCGAGGTTCGCGTCCTTGTTCAGCAACGGAAAGCGCCGCAGTCTCGCGAGCCAGCGGCTCCACGCACGTTCAGCGTCTTCACCGTCTCCGTGATGGGGCGCGAGAAGGATGAGGCCGGACCACAGGACACCGGCCTGCAGGAGCCGCCACCACGCGGGCCCCAACTGGTCCCGGTTGGCGTAGGCAACCCCGACGACCGCCTCCAAGGCGCGCGTGTCACCGCTCGTCAGGAGGCGAAGGACATTGGCCTCCCACTCAGGGCCAGCGTCACCGGCCAGCCACAGGTGCGTCACGGCATGTGCTGCGAACTTCAGTTCGTCGGGCATGCCCCTCATGCGTCGGTCGCGAATCTCACCACCCGTCAATGGGATCCCTGCGACGGCGGCGCGGACAACTGAAAGGGAGTGGGTCTGCGCCTCTGGAGTCGTCGCCAACCACGCCCCGCCCAGCACGACCAGCGTGGCCGCTGCGGCGAGCCTGCACGTGGATATCCTAGCCTCATCGTCCTTCGTCTCGGCCTCGCATGTCTTGATCAGGTCGTACAGGTATGCGGACTCTTCGTCTGTGAGCGTCTGCCCGTCTTGAAGCCGCTGCCCGCAGCGGTCCGGCATGTGAGCTTCCGTGGGGTTCGTCAAGGGGCTGAGGCGATGCAAGGTAAGAATCTCAACGAACCGGAGATCAATCAGCATCATCTTTTTCTCGCCGCCTCGGCAGGGCGGTGGGACCCAGGCTGCCCGTGCCAAATTTGGCCAGGCAGAACGCTTCGCACAGGAGCGGAGGGGAGAGTTCACGCAGCGGCCTCCAGCGGACGGGAGGGGCACTCGCTTTGCCACATGCGGTCTTCACGCAACAGCGTGTTGATCACACCGATGAGCCGTCGCATGACCGCCACCATGGCCACCTTGTGGGGCTTGCCGCGAGCGACGAGGCGATTGTAAAGGCTCTTGGAGCCCGGTTCCCAATTCTTTGCCGACATAGCCGCCATGTAGAACAGGCGGCGGGGTTCGGCACGGCCTCCGCGGATGGCACGCCGACCGCGGTGACCGCCAGAGTCGGAGGCGAAGGGCGCGACTCCCAAGAGGGAGGCGGCCTGGCGCCGACCGAGCGAGCCGAGTTCCGGCATGTCGGCGCACAGGGAAGCTGCGTTGATGGGGCCCAAGCCGGGAACGGACGCGATGATGGCAGCGCGACGGGAAAGTTCGTCGTCGCTGGCAACGCAAGCCAACATCGCCTTTTCGCAGCTGCCGATGTCCTCCCGCAAGGCCGTGATCGCGGTCATGTGCACCTCGGCATCGGTGCCGACTTCGGACCGCAGCTTGCGCAGGGCGTCGAGATATTCGAGAAACTTGCGCCGCATGGCGAGCAGATCGCTGAGCTTCTGCTGCTTCTCCGGTGCAGGGTCGGTCGCATCGAGGTTTTCGAGGGTGCCGAAGCGGGCCAGCATGGCAGCATCCACGCGGTCCGTCTTGGCGAGGCTGCCGATGGCCTCGGCGAAGCGCCGCGAGCGCAGCGGGTTGACGAGGATCGTCTGCATGCCGGAGTCGAAGAGGCACTGGTGGAGCTGGCGGTGATAGCGGCCGGTGGGTTCGAAGACGGCCCGCTGGACGCCGTGTTTGCGCAGCCAGTTGCGCAGGGCCCGGCGGCCGGCCTTGTCGTTGTT
>JAPPMC010000001.1 GCA_028819235.1 Bryobacterales bacterium | reverse complement strand
CGTGAGCACCATCCACCCCAACCCAATGCCCGTCACGTCCCGCTCGAACGTTTACTCCTTGAGAGCCATGGCTATCCATTTTTCCTGCAGCTGTGGGGCGAAGCGCTTTGGGACGAAGGCGCAGACACCGGTTCTGTCATTACCATGAGTAACGTAGACCCAGCCAGAGCCCACTTCATGGAGGCTAGGGATGAGTTCTATCTCGATCGATTTGACGAGTTGCGTAGGACTAGTCTCGCTCCTATTGCAGCTCGAGTTTCCAGTTTGTTTGTCAATGAAGTGCGATGCAATCCAATTAGAGTCTACGCGACGATCAGGGAAGCACTAGAGCAACTGGGCCGCGTATTGGACGAGCGTTCAGTCACGGAGACATGCGATCAGCTCCACGAACTGGGTTTCATTTGGTTGACCGTCCACGGGGGGTGCGACTATTTCGAACCCGGAATTCCTAGCTTCTTGGGATTTGTTGCGCCGTGCCAGAGGCAGGAATCAGGCTCATAGCAACCTTGCCGCAGGTGGCCACGATCGTATCGGAGGACGGACGGCCCACGGACGCTAGCCGTGCCCGCTCACGGCAGGGGAGCAGTTCGCGGCTCTGGCGTATTGCCGCTCAGGATGGAGTCGGTTTGGGTGTGCAACACCCACGTCGCTCCGTCCGCTCAGGTCGGAGTCGGCAGCACCAGTGCGGCCGATGCCTTGATCGATCGTGCGCTGGTGAGCAGGCAACCTCGGAATGAGGGGCGCGGTGCGGGCCGAGACGTGAGATGCTGCGCCCTCGATAGCCACTTGGGCGGGCCATCGGACACCCATGAGTCCGGATTCGGTGGCCGCGGGATCATGGACGTCAGCCTTCTTCGGCCGATGGTCGTGGGCCAGCCGCCCACGGGCAATGCTGAGATTCCGAGAGTCTGGTCGAGGGCCCTCCGGATTGGTGCCTACCCTAGGACGACCTTCGCATGGCTGATCGCACCCGGTGTTGAAATGAGGGCTCTCTTGGGCCGCAGCTCAATCGGCGCGTTGCTGCTACGTGCCATACACGGTCCTCTCGCTACAATCGCAGCACCTTGCCCGGACCCACCCAAGCTTTCGGCCACTCCATCTTCCAGCCGCTCTGGCCGATCCTTCCGGTTGTTGGATGCGTGCTTATGCTTCCATTCATGGGTGCCGCCGGAGGGGCTCAGGATGGTCCGCGCATCCGTGCCCTGATTGTCGACGGCGTCAACAATCACGACTGGCGAAAGACGACCGAGTTCATCCGGGGGACTCTCGTGGGCACGGGCCTGTTCGAGGTCATGGTGACGACGACCCCAGACCTCCCAGAAGCCCCCGAGTGGGGTGGTTGGCGACCGCGATTCTCCGCGTATGACGTAGTTGTCGTCAACTGGAACAACGTGCGCCAACCTGAGACCCGTTGGCCACCTCAGGTCGAGCGCGACCTTGAGAGCTACGTCCGCGGAGGCGGGGGCCTGCTGGCGTTCCACTCGGCGAACAACGCGTTCGCTCACTGGCCAGCATACGACCGGATGATCGGCATTGGGTGGCGCGGGAGAGACCACGGAGTCGCGCTGGAGCTCGACGCCGATGGGCAGATCCGGCGAATTCCGGCTGGCGAGGGAGAGAAGACCAGCCACGGCCCGCGACAGGACACTCAGGTCATCCGTCTGGCCGACCATCCGATCACGCGCGGAACTCCCGAGCGATGGATGACGCCCGACATCGAGGTCTATACGTTCGCACGGGGCCCTGCCGAGGCGCTAACAGTACTCACGTACGGCCTGCACAAGGCAACGGGGCGGTATTGGCCTCTCGAATGGGTTGTGTCTTACGGGCGTGGGCGCGTTTACAGTTCGTCATTCGGGCACATTTGGAAGACGGACGTGGGCATCCCGGACCGTGTGCTCTGCGTGGGATTCCAGACGAGCCTGATCCGCGCTGCGGAATGGCTTGGAACGGGTGAAGTCACGCACCCCGTGCCAGAGTACTTCCCAACCGAAGACGAAATCGTCCTTCGCGATCGCTGATGGGCCCGGCCTACGACGGCTCCGGGATGGGGTGTTGACGGCTGTGGTCAGCCCGGACTTGTACGAGGGGCAGGTGCCTTCCGGTAGGTCACTCCGGAATGGTTGATGACGGGCCGCGCAGGGAGCGCGCCTCAGCCCGCATATGGCTGGGTATTCCCGGTCCCAAGTAGTGACAACGGGCAAGCGCGGTCCAAGCCACCTTGCAGTGTGCAATGACGCACGGCGGCTGGGAGCGCCCGCAGGGTAGCCTCTCGGACTGTTTCGGGTCGGAGGCGAGTGGCCCGTAGACGCCGGGATTACCCCAGCATCCGTCACCAAACGGTCGCTCTCGTCACCTGACTAACACCATCACTCAACGGGCTCCCACAATACGTGCGATCGCTGTAGCGACGCCTACGAAGTCACGGTGTTCAAACTTACCCCACGAAGTGGTCTGGCTTGGTCGTGGAATAACGCCCGTGGTGCCGTACGGGGTCGACTTGTGCCCCCTAGCGGCCGTGAGATTCACGAAGTCTGGGCTCTCATGCCGATTCGAAGTCTTGGTGAGCAACCAGCTGGCAGGCGAGACTGTGTTCCAACCAGGCGAGGACCTGGAGCGCACTCCTGAGGCCAGAAGTGACCCGCCAGTGCCAGCGGCCGTGCCGACACCAGGTGGGGGTGCCGGCCCATTCAGTCGCGTCGAGATGATGATTGCCTGCACTTGGAAATTGAGCTTCACCTCGACGGGTCAAGGAGGCTGGCATGAGTGCCGGAATCGACCTCGCTCAGCGGGGCGGGGATGCGAGGCCCACCCGACACTTGGGACAGGAGGCCCACACTAGGTGCTTGGCATCGGCGCAAAGGACGTCGTAGAACGAGGGCGGGCCGAGGCCCGGAGGCAGCGAATGGTTGGCCGACAGCGCTTGTAGAGTGGTCAGTGTACGCGGAATGGGTCTTCAGGAGACAGCAACGGCGCAGGCCGTGACGGCAATCGAGTCGTTGCTGTCGGAGCCGGGGCGTAAGGCACTGCTCCGCAGAGAGGTGATCGCAGCCGGTGTGACGCCGGGGGCCTGTGAAAGGGCATTGCGAAGGTTGCGGGCGGCCGGGGTGATTGCCAGACTTGGGCAGGGGATCTACGCTCCGGCGGACGTGAAGCTCGTCGCCGCACTGGACGAGATCTTGGAGCGACTAGGCATCGAGACTTTGCCCGGTGGGCCGGCGAAGGGGTGTATCCAGTACTTAAGGGGGAACGTTGTGAAGACGCGGCGCCGCGTCACGCGACGGCTACGACAGCGCGGTGTCCAGCTCTACTTCGAAACTCCTGAGGGCGAGATCATGCAGCGGAGACCAGCCGTGCGATCTCGGGCACACGAGATGCCATCGAAGCGGGAGATCGAGGAGCACTTCCACTCGTTTCTTCAGTGCCACTCCTTGGCTAGAGCAGAGCACGTCTGTGCGGAGCGGCTGTTCGGGCAGGATTGGTGGAACCTGATGACTTGGCAGGGCTGCCGGGATGGGGCGAGGACCGCCTCGGCCGAGCGATGGCATAGGCCAAGACCAGGCCTGAACGAGAGGTCGGAATCAATCCTTCTCCGCAGGAGCGTGTCGAGTGAGCCAAGCAGGCCGCTACCACCGAATCTTGTGCGGTACTCTGGGCGACCCGCCTGCCCGGGAATCCGCCGACCCAGTGCAAACCGGGCGGGCTGCGGTTCGTCCCGCTCTTGAACGCCACGCCCAGAACTCCGCCCTGTGCGGTCGGGTCGGCCAATGGTCACAGGAGTCCAGCAACGGCACGACACCCGCGCAGCCCTCCCCCACCCCGCCACTGTGAGTGCCCCTGCGCTCGGTGCTCGCAACGGGCTTCTGACGCGATGGCGTCTGGTCAAGTGCGAGATTGAGAGCTACGTTCCAGAGCTCAAGTTCGTCAGGTGTGGGCGGTTAGACTCCATCAATCGTGGGGCCAGATACCCCAAGAGGGGGAGAGAGTCGATCATGTCCGCTCAAGTGTCCTAGTCAAAGTTCGTCGCATTGCGACTAGCGGTCGCCGGACAGCTGCGCCCCCCGGCTCCGAGCGGGTCGTGTACCCTTGCCGCCGCCCTGTCCACCCTTCAACCCCAAGGTCCGCATCAGCCGCGCCACGCGCTGGCGGGACAGCTTGTCCCCGCTGGCCAGCAGTTCAGCGTGGACGCGACGCGCCCCATATTGGCCGTGCGAGGCCTCATGAATCTCAGCGATGCGCTTGCTGAATGCCTCGTTCGCTTGTGCGCGTCGACTGGGCCCGCGCTTGAGCCATGCATAGTACCCGCTTGTGGAGACCCCCAGCACCCGGCACATGCACCCTACCGGCCATCTGCGGCGGCGCGCTCTTACGAATTTGAAGACACTGACGGGATCGAATCGGTCGCCCGAGCGAACCAGACTGCTGCTTTCTGCCAAGATGTCCCGCTCCATCCGTACCCGCCGGAGCACCCGTCTCAGCCGACGCAACTCCTTGCGCTCATCCGAGGTGGTGCCGTCCTTGCGGACGCCCTCGTCTAACTCTGCCTGCTTCACCCAGCGGCGCACCGAGTCGGTAGAGACCTCGAACTCCGCGGCCACCGCCGCCAACCGACGATTGCCCGTTTGCGCAATCTGCACGACGTTTTCCCGAAACTCGTGCGGATAGGCCTTCCCTCTTGCCTGTCTCCTGCTCATCTGCGGGGCCTCTTCGTTCCCCGTGCACCTTGACATTGCACCACGACCTACCCACGAGTCTCAACCGTTTACTAGAACGGCACGACCCAAGGTTGAATGGTCTCACTGCTGAACCCAATCCACGCGGCCCGGCTAGCGGCTGCCTGTGAGAACTTGGGGCCAACTTAGTGGATCTTCGACCGTAGCCGAAGGCGGACGATCGCGCCGAGCGTCGTGCCAGCCCACGCCCACGCGACCGGCGGGCACCCCCGCTCAGAATGATCGCTGCGGCTCGCGAACTGGAAGGTCGCAGTCACCTACCTGTGCCACAGGCCGGAACTGTCGGGCAGCGCGCCTCTGTGCCGCCGGCGATTCAAGGCAAGGTGATTCTTGGGTGCTGCAACAATGAGCGCGTGCCGAGCCGTTGCATGGTGCCTGCGATCGCCTGCGGGCTGGCGCTAGCGGCCGCCAATCCGTCTGCGCCGGGCGAGGACCACGAACTCTGGGACAAGACACGCCTGCGGGTCGCTTTGTCGAGCCTTTCCGTGGCTCCCGAAGGGGACTGCACTGTCTCGGATGTAGACCCGTCGGCCTGGGCAGGCCTACATGACGAGATCGCCGAGCTGCACCTGGGACTCTCGTCAGCCTATGACGGGATCATCTTCCCGAACTTCCACTACGTGCAGATTGAGCACATAGTCGCCCGCAAGGAAGCGGACGAGTCAGGGCTGTGCGACCGGCCTTCAGAAGCGCGGGCGGCATTCGCGGGCGACCTGCTCAACCTTACGTTCGCGCCGGGCACGCGCCGGGCACGCTGAACGCATCCAAGGGGGATATGGACGCGCGCGATCTCATGGCCGCAGAATCGTCGGTCTTCCGGGACAGTCTGACGCCACATGCCAAGTGCTGGTGGGTTGCTCAGTCCGTCCGAGTGCAGGACAAGTACGGACTGAGCGTCGACAGCGAAGAGAAGGCGACGATGCAGTCGATTCTAGAGAATTGCGACAACGAACATGTGTTCCGCCCCGTCCTGGCCTCCCGTGCGGATTGGGTCTTCCGCCCTGAGTTCTTGCAGGCCCTACCCGTGGCAAGTCAAGTCCCACAGTGCTCCGACCAAGACAGTGTTCCGACCGTTGAGCGACTACAGGTCGCCTCGGGCCTGGCCAGCCCATACGTCTCGGAGATGGCCTGCCTGCCCTACGTCGGCCCCTCACGGAGGCCGGTGACGGAGACTCCTGTGACCGAGACCGGAGAGGGCACTCCACCCAACCTGTCGGAGCCCGATCCTAGGGCCGGCCAGACCGAGGCGCAGCGGGCATGCATTTTGGCGCTGGAGGAGCGAGGAATCAGCAAGACTTGAGGGAACGTCTCCCAAGTGTGCCCGGCCGTCGAACCGATCTTGGAGGGCGAACCGCTGTACGCGTTCCATCGAGATGCGGACCGGGATGGGATCGTGTGCGAGAGCCTTTGACGAGCCGTCGGTTGGGGCAGCCCCCCACCCCCGCCCGGCCGATGACAGCACTTGGGCTGTCTAGCAGCCAGAGAGGTCCCGAGATCGGAGCCAGTCGCGGCCACACCGCGACATTGGCGGAACGCTCAAGGTCTGTCCGAAGCACACCACCCTGCCAATCGGGACGGCACGTGTTGGTCCACCTCAGGAGCCCAAGTTTCCGCCCCATCGCTCGAGCGGTCGGCAGACCGCCGAGTTACGCTGCCCCCGGCGCTGTCTGTGTCAGGCGGCGCTGTAACGCTTGGCCAACGTTCTCAGCCGGGCCAGGTGGTGCGGCACGGCTGTGAACGGATCAGGCCGGTCCTCATACTCCAAGGCCATGTAGCCGCGATATCCGGCAGATCCAAACATCGCCACGATGCGGTCCCAGTCAGAAGGGGCATGGTTGCCATCTTCGTCCCGGATGTGGACCTTGAACTGCGAATTGACCGCGTAGGGCAGGCACATCTCGATCTGATCGTACGGGTCGCTGCGGAAGTTTCCGGTATCGAGATTGATGCCCACATTCGGATGGTCGGCGGTCTTGACGATCTGCAGGATCCGCTCGGCCCGCGAAGTGATTCCCCCGTGGTTCTCAAGCCCAAGCACGACTCCGTGCCTTGCCGCATAGTCCCCCGCCCGCTTAAGGATCTCCGCGACCCAGCCAGCCGCCTCGTCCTCCGTGCTGCCGTCCGGCACGTTCCCGCCGAACACACGGATGTGGCTGGCCCCGAGCTTGTGCGCCACGTCTACCCAATGGCCGAGCCATGCCGTCTCCACCTCTCGCTCGCGCTCTTGCGACCGGCAGAGATTGCTTCGGATGGCGATGCTCGGCAGCTCGACCGCGGCTAAGTACGCTTTCCTCCTCAGTGAGTAAAGGAACGAGTCGAGGTTCGACCGGGGGAACCAGTACACGGTCGCGTCGATCCCGTCGACATCATTCTCCACGGCCATGTCGACCAAGTCCTCGTAGGTAAGCGAGCCCTCGCCCAGCGCAACTCGGAAGGAATACGCGCAGATCGCTGTCTTGAGGCGGGGGGTCGAGCCCGGTAGCTCTGGAGCTCCAGCCCGTGCCAAGCCGGGAAGCAGGGGAATGCAGCCTAGTGCCGTGCGCCGAGTGACCATCGGTAAAATTGTAGGCCCTACAAGCGGCGCCCGACCCGCCAAGGCGACCACGGCAATCCGGCGCCGCGCCAAACACTGAGGCCACGGGCCGGCCCGCGATTCAGTCTCTCACTGCGATGCCACACATCCATCCAAGCAGAGCCCTCGGGTTCGCCGCCGTCCTCCTCTTGGCAAACAGCGCCGTCGTTGCCAAGCCCAACATCGTCGTGATGATGGCCGACGACATGGGCTATTCGGACATTGGGTGCTATGGGGGCGAAATCCGCACGCCGAATCTTGACGGCCTGGCCTCGAACGGCCTTCGATTCACGCAGTTCTACAACGCCGCGCGCTGCTGTCCTACGCGGGCGTCCCTCCTGACGGGACTCTACGCCCACCAAGCGGGCATCGGCCACATGACCAGTGAGAACGAGGAGCTGCGCTTCGATCTCGGCTATCCAGGATACCGGGGATTCCTGAACCGCAGCTGCGTGACCATCGCAGAGGCGCTCAGGCCGGCCGGTTATCGGACCCTGATGGCAGGCAAGTGGCACGTGGGGACCTTCGAGGGCATGTGGCCCGTCGATCGCGGGTTCGACGAGTACTACGGGATCGTCCGCGGGGCGTCGAACTTCTTCCGCCCGGCGCCCGACAAGCTGTTGGTCCGGAACCGAGAGCGGCTCGTGCCCGGGGGGGACTACTACACCACGGACGCTTTCACCGAGCATGCGATCGAGTTTGTCCGGGACGCCGAACGGGTTGACGATCGGCCATTCTTCCTGTACTTGGCCTACACCGCCCCGCACTGGCCCCTGCACGCCTGGCCGGAAGACACCCAGCGCTACCGGGGCAAGTACCTGGCCGGCTGGGACGCGGTGCGCAAGGCGCGCCTCGAGCGAATGGTCGAGATGGGCATCATCGCCAAGGCGTGGAACCTGAGCATCCGCGACGCTGTGCCGTGGGAGACGCTCTCGCGGGACATGCGGGACGAGATGGACCTGAGGATGGCCATCTACGCCGCCCAGATCGACCGCATGGACCAGAACATCGGGAGGCTCGTCGACACGCTGGAAGACTTGGGCGAGCTTGACGATACGCTCCTATTCTTCCTATCGGACAACGGAGGCTGTGCGGAAGGCGGCATGCTCGGGCGAGGCCCGCGCGCCATTCTGCTGACCAAGAACGGCTACAGCCAGTCGTACGGCCAAGCTTGGGCCAACGCCTCGAACACGCCGTTCCGGAAGTACAAGCACTGGGTGCACGAAGGGGGCATCGCGACGCCTCTGATCGTGCACTGGCCGGCGGGGATCCCGGGGAAGGGCCAACTGCGCGGCGAGCCGACCCACTTGATCGACATCATGGCCACAGCGCTGGACGTCGCGGGCGCCGATTACCCCACAAGATTCGCTGGGCACGACATCACGGTGCTGGAGGGTGTCTCGATGGTCCCGGTGTTCGAGGATCAGCCGACGGGGCGGGAGGCCCTGTATTGGGAGCACGAGGGCAACCGCGCCGTACGGGCAGGTAAGTGGAAACTGGTCGCCGAGCACGAGGGACCGTGGGAGCTGTACGACATGGAGGCCGACCGCACCGAGACGCACGATTTGATGCGGCAGCATCCGGAGACGGCCCGTAGCATGATTGAGATGTACACGGCTTGGGCTAAGGCCCGTAACGTCCTGCCTGGTCGGCCGGCACGCAGGCCCGGGTATGTTCCAGAACCGCTGGAGTACCCCGAGACTGCCGACTACGAACGCTTGCCGAACTGGCCGTAGCGCTCACCGGCCCGACCCGACCCGGGCTCCGCGTCATGCGCAACCGATCGTGGCTTGCCCTGGAATCCGAGTCCGCGATCATTCCTACATGAGCATGGGGTGGGCAAATCATCTCGTCCGGCCACGGACTCATTCGCACGGCCATCGTGGCGATGAGACGCCGAGGCTCACGGGCTCGAAGTAGCGCAGGCTCTCGCCGCAATCTGCCGTACCGACCAGTCTGTGCGCCGTATCATGGGTCCAGAGTGGAGCTCCCGGGTCAGCGCAGGGTCTCGGTCATCTTTTGGATCGCGTTGGGCGCCTGCCTTGTTGCCCTGGCGATCGTCCTCAACATCGGCTGGCTCATTGCGAACTGGCCCAGCGGCCTCCTCGCAGTCCTCGGAGGCATCGCCGGCCTGATGCTGGTCGCAGGCTTGGTGCTCAACACCGTCTTCCTAGTGCGCGAGATTCGCCGGAACGCAAAGCACGACGCATTCATCAACGCCGTCACGCACGAACTCAAGACTCCGGTCGCTTCGCTCAAACTGTTCCTCGAGACCCTGCAGTCCAGACGGCTGGACGAGACCCAGCAGCAGGAGTTCTACCAGACCATGCTCAGCGACATGAACCGCCTGCAGGGCACGATCGACCAAGTCCTCTTGGCCGGTGCGATGCGCACGGCCCGAAAGTCCCAGCGCACTCGCGTCGACCTCACTGCCGTTGTCAAGGACTCCATTCGCAACCTGCGGCTCAGCTACAACCTCCCGGACGGCTCGGTCCGATTCCGCAGCGAAGTGCCCCAGGACAAGCCAACGCTCGTGCTCGGAAACCGGGATGAGCTGAGCGCTGCGGTCTCCAACTTGATCGACAACGCGATCAAGTACTCCAGCAAAGGAGCGCGAGTCCGGATCGACCTTGCAAGGCCGACGCCATCGCTGGTGGCCCTCCACGTCCGCGATAACGGGATCGGGATCGACAAAGACGAGCTCAAGCGGGTCTTTCGCAGGTTCTACCGCGTGCCCGGGGCCTTTCGCGCCAAGGGAACTGGCCTAGGCCTGTACATCGTTCGCTCTGTGGCCAAGAAGCACGGCGGACGCGTCTTTGGCGACAGTCCTGGCCGGGGCCACGGAAGCACCTTCACCCTGGAACTGCCGCTGGCCGCACCAGCATGAAGCGCATCCTCATCGTCGAGGACGAGCAGAGTCTCGCCCGCGGGCTGCAGTTCAACCTCGAGGCCGAGGGTTTCGACACGCGGCTGGTGGCCACAGGCGAGGACGGCCTGGCGGCGATCCGGTCGGGGACACGTTTTGACGCCCTGTTGGTGGATGTGATGCTCCCGGGCATCGACGGCTTCGAGTTCGTGCGCGACCTGCGAGCCCAAGGGTGCTTCGTTCCCGCGATGATCCTGACGGCCCGCAGGAGTCCTCGCGACGTGGTCGAGGGCCTCTCGGCTGGGGCAGACGACTACCTCTCGAAACCATTCGACCTAGCGGTGCTGCTGGCAAGGATTCGAGGCCTGTTGCGGCGGCACCGTTGGAGCGCTTCGGAACAGATGCGCGGCGTCCCGGGCGTCTACGAGTTCAACGGCCGCCGGGTTGACTTCGAGAAGCGCGAACTCCAAGTAGGCGACACGGTCCGCACGCTGACGCTGACCGAAGCGCGCCTGCTGCATTACCTGATCGCGAACGAGGGCCGCAGCGTTTCCCGGGAGCGCCTGCTGCAGGACGTGTGGGGAATGCGCGAGGACACGCACACACGCGCGATCGACAATTTCATCGTTCGGTTGCGGCGCTCCATCGAGCCGGATCCCGGCAAGCCCACACACGTGCTCACCGTTAGGGGCGTAGGCTATCGGTTCGTCGCTAAGCCGGAGCCGACCCTCAGTCGTCGTCTGTCCGGAGCGGCAGCGAAGCGGTTTCGCCGTCCGTGATGCCTACGACCCAGCGGAAGGCCTCAAGCCACATCTTCTGGATGTCCGGGACATCCCAGACCTCGCTGCGGTGCCCCAACAGACACGTGAACACTCGCCCCTTGCCAAACTCGCGCACCCAAGCGAGGGCGAAGTCCCCATCGGTCCGCTTGACGCCGTCCTTAGCCATGTCGACGCTGGCTGTGTCGAGGCTCATCAGCACTCGAAGCTTCGACCGGTCATAGCGGTCCACCTGATAGATCTCGTCGGTTATCGCAAAGGGACCCTTGAAGTGCCGAGTGACCGGGTGCTGGCGGTCATCCACGAGCACGCGCACCTCTTGGTGCCACGGGTGGTTGATGAAGGCACCGCCGACCATTTCGATGTACTCCGGCCAGGTCTCTCGGAACGAGTCCGTTCCGCTGTGGACCACCAACACCCCCTTGCCATCCTCCTTGACAGAACGCATCAGGTCGGCCTTCTGCTCCTCGCTGATAGGCAAGTCCCCCTGGGTGTAGAACATCACGGCGTCGAAATAGTCGAGATTCTTGCGGTTCCCCCCAAGCCTCTGCTTGGAGACGAGTTCCAGATCGGTTCGGAAGCGCACGCCGAAGAGGCCGCTCCGCTCGCCGATCTTGGCCATCGTGAACATCCCGTGGGACACCGAATCGTGCGCGAAGAAGTCGGATCCTCCCAAGAACAGCAAGTGCTTCTTGCCGTCCTCATCAGCGGCTGGAACGGGCATCACCGTCAGTGCCGCCGCCGCGATCACGGTGGCCAGGCGGAGGCAAGGCTTGCGAAAGTGCATTGGCGCTAGTTTCGCACACTGGCCGAGCGCGTCACGCGCCCCGATGGACAGCTCTACGGGCCTTCCCCGCGTCGGTCCACCGGTACGTTAAGACCGTGCCGATAGGCATACCGGCGAACCGGTCAGGCCGCTGAGCGGGCAAACTCTCTCACCTCGCGGGCGCGATCAGAAGAGGGCGTGTCGTCCGGCGCACGGCCGTACGGCGTAATGCGGTCCGGAGCACGAGCTGGTGCGCTTAGCCCAGCAGCGGCGCGAGCACCTCCCCGTGCACATCCGTCAACCGGTAGTCGCGCCCTTGGAACTTGAATGTCAGCTTGGTGTGGTCCACCCCCAGCAAGTGCATGATCGTTGCCTGCAAGTCGTGCACGGTCACCGGGTCCTGCGCCGCCCGGTAACCCAGCTCGTCGGTCGCCCCGAGCCTTGCTCCTGCCTTGATGCCTCCCCCGGCCAGCCACATCGTGAACGTGCGATGGTGGTCGCGTCCGACGTTCGGGTCGTCTGGCTCACCCTGCAGCATCGGGGTGCGCCCGAATTCGCCGCCCCAGATCACCAAGGTCTCGTCGAGCATTCCTCGCTGCTTGAGGTCGGTCACCAAGGCCCCTGTCGCCCGGTCCACCTCCCTGCAGCGCTCCGGGAGGTGGAGCGGCAGATTCACTCTCGGACCTCCGTGGTGGTCCCACTCTCCGTGCGTGAGCTGGACGTAGCGGACGCCGCTCTCGACAAGTCGCCGCGCCAGCAGGCAGTTGTTCGCGAAGGACCGTTCGCCAGGTTCGGCGCCGTACATCTCTTGGATGTGCGCAGGCTCCTTCGAAATGTCCATCAGCTCCGGCACAGCAGTCTGCATCCGGAAGGCCAGCTCGTAAGATGCGATGCGAGTCTCGATCTCCGCGTCCCCGACGGAGTCGTGTCGCATCGCGTTGAGGTCGCGGATTGCATCCAAGGAGTCCCTCCGCACGCCGGGATCCACGCCGGGCGGATTGGACAGGAACAGCACGGGCTCTCCCCCCGACCGGAACTGGACTCCCTGATAGACGGTCGGCAGGAAGCCAGGCCCCATGCACGCCGCGCCACAGCGGGCCCCGCGTCCCGAGGCGAGCGCCACGAAACCGGGCAGGTTGTCGTTCTCGCTTCCGATCCCGTACGTCAGCCACGCCCCCATCGACGGCCGGCCGGGCCTCTCGTGGCCGGTGAACATCATTAGCTGGGCAGGGGTGTGGTTGAACTGGTCTGTCGTGAGGGAGTAGATGAACGCCGTCTCGTCGACGATCTTGCTGGTGTGGGGAAGCAGCTCCGAGATATACGTGCCCGTCGCACCGTACCGGTCAAACGCGAACTGCGGACCCAGCAAGCTCGGCCTTCCGGACAGGAACGCGAATCGCTCGCCCTTGACAAGCTCTTCCGGTACGGGAGTGCCATGGAACTGCGCCAGCTTGGGCTTGTAGTCGAACAGGTCCAATTGGGAGGGCGCACCTGCCTGCGACAGAAAGATGACGGCCTTGGCTCTCGGAAGATGGTGGAGACCTTGACCGTCTTTGCCGCTGCCAGTCGTCGCTGCGGTGGCCGGCGACTCCCGGCCCAGAATCGAGGCAAGGCCCAGTGAGCCGATGCTCACGCCTGCCGTGGAGAAAAAGTGCCGACGGGTTGTCGCTATGCCTGCGGGTGCCGCTTGCTTCATCTTGGCTACTCCCTAGTGAATGTCTCGTCCAGGTTGAGGAGCACGTTGGCGACCATCACCCAAGGGGCGAAGCGTGCACCTGGCTGGCCGGACCGGGTGTCGGGCACGGCCCGCGCGACCAGATTCGCGGCCTCCGCCGGAGCTTCGGAGTACCTTGCCGCCATCCGGTCCAAGAACGCCTCGAGACGCGCCAGCTCATCCGGTTCCGGCTCTCGCGCGAGAACCGATTGGAAGCCGCGGGCAATGCGCTCTGCGCTGCTCCCGCCCTCTTTGTCGAGCATTCTTGCCGCCAGCGCTCCGGCAGCCTCCACGAACGACGGGTCATTGAGCGTGTTGAGTGCCTGGAGCGGCGTGTTGGAAAGAGACCGATTGACGGTACAGACAGTCCGGTCGGGGCCGTCGAAGTTCATGAAAGTGGGATACACAATGGTCCGCTTGTAGAAGGTGTAGAGTCCTCGACGGTAGCGGTCCTCACCCTCGCTGGTGGGCCATAGCTTGAAACCGCCCTCTATGAAGTGCTCGCCGAACACCTCGGGCGGTTGGGGCGGAAAGACGCTCGGCCCCCCGACCTTCCGGCTCAGCTGGCCGCTGGCGGCAAGGGCGATGTCACGCACCGCCTCCGCGCCCACACGGTAACGGGCACCCCGAGACAGCAGGATGTTCCGCGGATCCTTCTCGAGCTTCTCTGGAGTTGTCGATGAGTCCTGCCGGTAGGCAGCCGAAGTCAGCATTGTCCTGAGGAGGGCCTGGGTATCCCATCCCAAGCGCACGAACTCAGTCGCAAGCCAGTCCAAGAGCTCAGGGTGCGAGGGCCGGTCGCCCTGCGACCCGAAGTCCTCCGGCGTGGTCACGAGACCCTGACGGAAGATCCTGCTCCATATCTGGTTCACCCGCACGCGCGCGGTGAGCGGGTTCTCCCCGCTCGTCAGCCACCGCGCCAAGGCTAGCCTGTCGGGCACGCTGGGGCGCTGGCCCGCGGCCAGCACGAATGGAACTCCCGGCTCGACCCGCTCGCCAAGGTCCAAGAAGCTCCCACGTCGCTGGATGTGGCCCGGGCGCGGCTCGGGGAGCTCCCGCATGACTAGGGTCTTTGTGGTGTGTTTGCTGCGGAACTCATGCAAGCTCGCCTTTAGCGCAGCGTGCCGATTGCGCTCATTCTCAAGTTTGGGCGCAATCGACCGGTAGAACGCCGCGAGACGATCTCTGTCCGCGTTCGAGCGCTCTCCGGATGGCGATTGGAGCACCTCCTGAACGGTGGCTGGAGTCTGCAGCAGAGCGTCGAGGTTCTCCTGGCTCATGGACGTTGCCAACACCCGGAAGCGGCCCAGCACTCCCTTGGGATCCTTGCCGGCGCCATGGATCACCCGGACCTTCAGCTGTGAGCCCGCCGGCAGTTCAACCGGCCGCGCGAACCGCAGCGTGGCGGACGGCTCGCCGGCTCGGCCCGTTGCTTCGGGCGGCGGGCTCCATCCCGTCTCTCCCTTGGCGTCCAACAGCGCGGCCAGATCAAGAGCGTTCCATCCGCCCTCGTCTCCGGTCGCTCTTGCAACGCGCAGCCGCGCCTGCTTCTCTTGGCCAAAGTACGGTCGGAAATAGAAGCCATACCGACCGGTGTCGTTGGTCAGTTTCAGCAGGACCTCGTTCGTGCCGGCGCGCAGATCGAACTGGACCTCCTCCTGATCCGGCGCAGTGCTGCGCGTCGGATCGGTGGACAGAAGCTCTTTCCCGTTGACCCATACCCTGAGCCCCTTCAGGCTCCCGAGAGAGACCTGCACCGTCGTGTCCTCGTGTACATCGACTGTGCGGAACGCGTAGCTGGCGCAATTCGAGTCTCCGCTGTCGGGCAGGTACTGAAGGTAGTGCACTCGGCCGTCGACCCAGTCCTTGCGCGCGGTCCAGGCCAAATGCCCCTGCTCGTACACCGCGGCAAGATCGACATGCACTTCCGGGGGAAACGATGTCCGGAACGCCTCCTCTCGAGACCTAACTCGGAAAGGCCCGATAACGTGCCAAGAACTCCACTTGGGCTGGCTCGGGAGCAACTCGGCCTGCTCGGCCTGCTGTTCCGGCGTCCACGCTTCAACCTCGATACCGGCCAGCGAGAACGTCCCGTCTTTACCCCAGCCCAGTCCGCTGCCGGGAAGCCCGCTGTCGCGCATCGCCTCAAGGCGCAGGCCGGTCAGGGCGGTGGGTCCGAGGTCGAATGCAAGGTCGTAGACGTGCGGGCCATCACCGGGCTCGTCAGCAACGACAGAACCATCCGGAAGCGCTTCGAGAGCCTTCCCGTCCACTCCAGTTGCAGACCGGGGGCGCAGCACATTCCAAGCTTCGCGCCAGAGGTCAATGCGTGGCAATGTCTGCGCCTCCCAAGTGCGCTGGGAAGCTGCAAGCTCGTCGGTCGCTGTGTCTAGGACCTGCTTGGCGGCCTTGACCTCAGCTTCGCGACGGCGAAGCTCGCCACTGTCGCCCTTGAAGACCTCAAGCTCCTCGGAGATCTTGATCGCGCTGTCGGCAGTGTTGTTGAAGATCGAGTAGAGCTGATAGTACTCGCTCTGCCGGAACGGGTCGTACTTGTGGTCGTGGCACTGGGCGCAACCTAGGGTGGATCCAAGCCAGACTGTCGCGGTGGTGTCGATCCGATCCTTGACTGCCGCGTCGTAGAATTCGTCGTCCTTTGAACCGGCCTCGTTGGTGACCATCGTGTTCCGGTGAAAACCCGTCGCGACGAGCTGGTCGACGGTCGGATCCGGCAGCAGGTCCCCAGCCAGCTGCTCGATGGTGAACTGATCGAAGGGCAGGTTTCGGTTGAACGCGTCGATCACCCAGTCGCGGTAGGCCCAGATCGTGCGGGGCTCATCGCTCTCGTAACCGTTCGTGTCGGCGTACCGGGCCAGATCGAGCCAATGGCGGGCCCAGTGTTCGCCAAAGTGCGGTGACTTGAGAGTCCGGTCGACCAGCCTCTCGTAGGCGTCCGGCCGGGTGTCCCGGCGGAAACGGTCCACCTCCTCGACACTGGGCGGCAGCCCTGTGAGGTCAAGGCTGACCCGCCGGGCCAAGGCCTCCTTGGGAGCCTCCGGATTCAGGGAGAGCCCCTCCTCCCCCAGACGGGCCAGAATGAAGCTGTCTATCGGGCTGCTCTCCTGATCGTTGCGACGAACGGAGGGCGGATTCGGTCGCACTGCAGGCAAGTAAGCCCAGTGGCGGCTGACAGTCTGCACTTCCACGCCGACCCCGTCCGGCCAACCCGCACCTTGGTCGATCCAGCGCTTGACCAGAGCGACCTCGTCCTCGGACAGCCGATCGCCGGTCATTGGCATGGGGTTCAATTCCCCTATTCCTGCGATGCGTTGATAGAGCGCACTTGCATCGGCATTGCCGGGAACAATGTCCTTACCCGAAACACCGCCGGCTAGGGCGGCGGCCTTGGAGTCCAGGCGGAACTCCCCCATTTGCTGCAACTCGCCGTGGCAAGCGTGGCAGCGCTGTTGGAGGATCGGGTAAACCTCAGACGCGAATTCCACCCTCTGAGGCTGATCGGCGCCAGCCGTGTCTTGAGCGAGGGCGGGTGTTGCGGAGGCGCAGATCAGCGCGAGAGAGCCCAGAACGCCCGCTTCGCTTACCCACTTGGCTGCGAACTCGGATGGGTGGCCTGCCATGTTGACCTCCTGTCGGACGCCATTCGGTTGCGCTTCGGTTCAGAGTGCCAACCGAGCCAGCGCCCAAGCGAACTGTTCGCAAGTCGCGGCCTCGCCATCGGACGGGCAACGGCTCCGGCTGCTGTGCGCGAACCTGCGGAGATTATAGCCATGGCCTCCGGGAGACAGGCACGCAGACGGCCGGTTCGGCAGTTCCAAAGGGCAACAATCGCGGTCGATTGGCGGAGTCATTTCGAGAGGCTTTCCTGATCCGGCGGACAGTCGTTGGCGGGACGCGGAGATGTCCTGCGGCCATTCCAGATCAAGGGCCTGGACCGGCACAGGCGGCAACACGAGTGCGGACGAAGCAGCGGAATCTTGACTCGCCTCTCTGGGCGTGCTGGGACTGTTTCGACACGGAAGGGGTGCCTGCCACAGCCCGTCCGCGCAGCGCTTGCGTTACTGAGCCAGCCATCGCCGCAGCCGGCAACCGATGGCCGCGTGCGCTTGCCCATTGTGCGGGCCGCTGACATGCTGGTCCGACCGGATGCTTTCCTCTGCACCCGGAACACTCGCGAATTCCACGCCAGCACGGTCCTCCCGGCTGCGATGGAGTGTGCTCCGGTTAAGGCGCCCGAGGTACGGACGGCGTGCCCGTAAAAAGCAGTTCCCGTGCTAGAGTGTGATCGGTGGGTAGTTGAGGTACTTGGTACCGAGTGAATCGGTACGTGCCTTCGCGGGGCTCTGTTCCACCAAGACGCTTCGCGAAGGAAGGGTCTACCCAGAGGGCGGATCGAGTGCATCCGTTGAGACTCGGGATCTGGTTGAGGAGGAAAGATGAATCCAGCTACTAACGGTCGGGGCTCAGCAAGCGTTCGTGCGCTTCTGGCCTTGACGCTCCTACTGGCCGTGACCGGTTCAGTATGGGCCCAAGATCAAGGCCGGCTCACGGGAGAGGTGAGCGACGACACCGGGGCAGTCATCCCCGGAACTGCTGTCACGGCCCGCAATGCCGCGACTGGCGTTGAGCAAAGTGCCGAGAGCAATGAGAACGGGGTCTACACGTTCTCGTACCTGGCCCCTGGCGACTACGAGGTTACGGTCGAGTTCGCGGGCTTCAAGACGTCCCGGACGACCGTCACGGTCGAGACCGGGTACACGCGCACGGCTAACTTCTCGTTGGAGATTGGCGAGGTGACCGAGGTTGTCACGGTTGAGGCGACGACGCCCCTGCTGGAGTCGACAACCTCTTCTGTGGGCCAATTTATCGAGCGGGAGACCGTCTTCAACATGCCCCTGCAGAGCCGCCGCAGCGCCTCGCTCGTGCGCCTGATGGGCAACATCTCGTACCGTTCCGAGGACGGCGGCGAGCAGATCCCGAAGTTCTCCATGGCTGGCGGCCGCTCGCAGAACCAGATGTGGACGCTGGACGGGTCGGTCGTTCAGAACATGGCAATCGGAACGCAGCAGCTCGGACTCAACCCGCCAGCGGAGTCCCTGCAGGAGTTCAAGGCAGAGATGAACAATTACTCGGCCGAGTACGGGCGCGCGGGTGGCGGCTTCATCGTGATGACAACTCGCAGCGGGACGAACGACATGCACGGGGCTGTGTATGAATTCTTCCGGAACGACGCGATGGACGCGCGTCCCTTCTTCGCTCGGGACTTGGCGCCGCTACGCTACAACATCTTCGGCGGCTCGCTCGGAGGGCCGATTATCAAGAACAAGTCCTTCTTCTTCTTCAACTACGAGGGAGCGCGAAGGCGAGACGGTGTAACCTACTCCAGCGACGATGTCCCGCACCCGATTGAGACCACTGGCGACTTTTCGAATCGCGTCGACCTGACCCTGAACGATCCGATCAGCGGAGGCCAGTTTCCCAACAATGTCATTCCGCAAGCCCGGATTGACCCCTTGGCTCGCCAGATCGTGGGGCTCTACCCCGCGCCGAATGTCGAGAGCCCAATTACAAGTGCACCAGCGAATAACTTCGTCAACAACGCATCCAACGGTCTCGATCAAAACTTCATCACTGGAAAGTGGGACCAGAATGTGGGCGAGAACGACCGTCTGTCTGTGCGCTTCATGTATGTTGAAGCTCCGCAGAATATTCCAGCGGTTTATCCGAATGACTTCGCCGATCCACGCGCTGGCATACGAAAGAACCGACATCACAATTCGACGGTGAACTGGATCCACAACTTTTCGCCGACAGTGATTAATGAATTTCGATTCAACTGGGGCGATCGTTTGCACATCAATCGCTCAGCGGCGCGAAATTCTGGCAAGAATGGAGAATTCAATATTGCAGGCGTGAATCCTGAGTCATTCGCTCGATTCAGTGTCAATGGGTTGACACGGCTTGTGCCGGGCAATCAGGAGCGAATCCAAACCCCAATTCGCACAATTGAAGTCGTCGAGAATCAGACAGTCGTGGTGGGTTCGCACCAGATAAAATATGGCTTCAATTGGCGGTATTCCCGCAACATTGACGACCAAAACAACCAGACCGGGGGCGTTTTCAATTTCGGAAACCGGGCGACTGGAGTCGGCCTTGCAGAGCTCCTCCTCGGGCACGTCGGTTCCGGATCGATCAACGACGCCGACATCTTGGACCGTCGCACGGACTACTTCGGGTTCTTCGTCCAGGACGACTGGAGAGCGACATCGAAGCTGACTGTCAACCTTGGCCTGCGCTATGAGGTTGACACGCCGCTGTGGGACAAGAACAATCGCCTGAACGGGTTTGACTTCAGCGCCGTCAACCCCGTGTCGGGGGTGCCTGGCGTAGTGACGTTCTTCGGGCGCGACGGGCTGGGCAAGTATTCCCACGACTACTACCTCGGCGCCTGGGGGCCGCGCGTCGGCGTCGCCTACCAGGTGACCGGCAAGACCGTAATCCGCAGCGGCTACGGGATCAACTATTACGGGGCCTACCGCGGTGCCGTACCGAATGCGTTCTCGCTGGGATTTAGCACACAGGGCAGCTTCACGTCGCCGGACGGCGGCTTCACGCGCGCGTTTACGCTCGCCGACGGAATGCCCGCCACGGAAGCCGCGGAACTGGGGCCGGGCTTCGGAGCGGTGGAGGTCGGCCAAAGGCCGAAGGTCGCCCCTCAATTCTTCCGCAAGGAGCACCGCAGCGCGATGGTGCAGCAGTGGAACTTCGGCATCCAGCACCAGCTTCCGGAGGACTTCCTCGTCGAGGTGAGCTACATGGCCAACATGGGACACCGCCTTGGCGGGGCAAACGTGAACTGGAACGTGATCCCGCTCGTCGGCGGGCAGGGTCCCGCGAGGCAGGCCCAGACCCTCCGCAGGTTCCCGATCTTCAACGCCGTCGGCCAGCGGTCGGCGGACTGGGGCAACTCGGCCTACCACTCCGGGAACCTCAAGATCGAAAAGCGCTATTCGGCCGGGTTCAACATGCTCATGAACTACACGTGGGCCAAGTACCTCGATGACGTCGAGGGCGGCTCGGAGCTTGCCGAGTTTCAGGGGAACCGCAACACGCACCCCGAGCTGCGCCACCTCGACCGCGGCTACTCCGGCAGCGACATCCGCCACCGCCTCGCCCTCAGCGCGGTGTACGAGCTGCCATTCGGCAAGGGACGCCAGATTGACATCAGCAACGGCGTCTTGGACGCCATCGCCGGCGGGTGGGGCTTGGGGATCATAACCGAATTCCGCACGGGCTCCCCGTTCGTGGTGGTAGAGAACACCAACCGGAGCAACACGTATGCGGCTGCACAGCGCTCGAACATCCTCGGCGACCCGAAGCAGCAGCCGCAGTGGCGCGACAACGTCAAGGGCGAGACCTTCTTCGACACAAGCCTCTTCGAAGCCCCGGGTAACGGAGTAGTGGGCACAGCCCCCTCGTCGATCTGCTGCGGCCCGGGCCTCGCGAACGTCGACATCTCGGTCCACAAGTGGTTCGAGTTCACCGAGAGCTTGCGGCTGCAGTTCCGCGGCGACTTCTACAACTTTCCGAACCATCCGCAGTTCGCCAATCCCGACGAGCGGCGTGGTCGCGGCGGATTCGGGAGGATTGCGAGCACCCTGCGCGGCACGGGAGGAAGGGTCTCCCAGCTGTCGTTGCGGCTGGAGTTCTAGGCAGCGCGATACCAGGCAGAGTGCCGCTGGACTTCCCGGCGGCGCTCTGGCCAAATCGGCGGCACGACCGAATGAGCCCCGTGCAAGAGCCGGAGTTGCGGCACTCACGCGTGGGCGGACCGCACGCTTAGCGCATCCCGCCCCCGTCGCGCAATGCCAGCTTCCGGCGGTAAGCCTCCAAGATCGCCCGGCCCTTCTCACTCTTGCCGTTGCGGATGCAGGCCAGTCCCCACGAGTAGAAGGCCTCGGTGAGCGAAGGGTCCAGCTGGGTAGCGCGTTCGAATAGCCGTTCGGCCTCGGCGAACTGTCGGTTTCGGAGGCGAAGCCTTCCGAGCCTGTAGTGTGCTTCGGCAAAGCTGGGCTCCCCGGCCAGCGCCGTCTGAAACGAACTCTCGGCTTCCTCTACGAGACCCGCCGCGAGCTGCGCGAGTCCCAAGCGCAGCCAGTACCTAGGCGGCGCCTTCCCTGCAAGGTCCAGCGCCGTGCGGTAGCTCTCGATCGCCTCGTGCGGCTGTCCGAGGTATTCCTGCAGAGACCCCCGGTAATAGTGCAGCTCAGGATTGGCAGGATGCAGTTCCAAGCCCCGGAGCACGTAGGCCATTCCAACCTCGACTGTCCCCAGTTCTTGGCACACCAGCCCGATGCCGCCGTATGGGCGGGCCGGCAGCGGGTGGACGGACAGGGCCGCGAGATACACCTCTAGCGCGGACCCCCACTGCCGGGCGGCGAGCAAAGTGTCCGCGAACTCTATCAGCTGGCGAGGCACGCCGGGGTTGCCATCCGGAGCCGCAGAGGGCGGCGTCAGGCCTCGGCAGTTTGTGCGGGACCGCACCGTGTACAGGACCTTCGCGCCCCGAGCGTCCATGACTGCGGCCCGTTCGAACATGCCCAGCGCCTCTTGGCGCAAGCCGTGTTCCAAAAGGAAGAGCACCATATTGAGATAGCCGTCGGCGCGCTCGGGAGCCATCGTTATGGCCCCCTCCAATGCTCGCCTCGCATCCTCTGGCCGCCCGAGGCGAGCGAGCGCCGATCCGCGCAGAAGAAGCGCTTCGGCAGATCTGGCCTCGAGCGTGAGGTTGCTGAGCACCTCCAGGCAGTCTTCGTACTCCTCGAGCTGATAGTGAGCCAGCGCCAAGTACATGCCGGCCTCGCGCCAGCCAGGCCTAGCTTTGAGCCCTTTCGCCAGCGGACCGAGCGCCTGCCGGTAGAGCACTCGCTCGAACAGCAGTTTCCCGATTGCCATCAGCGTCTCCGGCTCTTCGCTCTTTGCGGCCATCCCAAGCAGTTGTTCCACGGCCACTTCTTCTCGGCCAGTGGCGAGGCGGGCCCGGGCGAGATCCATCTGCGCTGCCCCGTGGGAGATTCCGAGGCGCGCCGCGGCCTCCAGATGGGGCAGTGCTTCGCCATGCGCGTTAACTCTGAGGAAGCACGCCCCCGTGCGGTACCGAAGGCTGCCGTTCTTCGAATCCGCCCCTGACGCCTCTCGCAGCACGCCGCAGGCCTCCCTTCGTCTGCCGAGCTGGAGGAGAGCCGTGGACCACGGATCTCCAATCTCCGCCGGGCTCGCCCCGAGGTCCTTGGCAATGGCGAATCGCTCCGCAGCCTCGGCAAACCGCGCTGCAGCCATCGAGATCCGCCCGAGCCAGCTGTACGCCGAAGCAGCATCGCTCGGCTCCTGCGTGGCGATTTCAGCCAAGCGTGAGGCGTCCTCAAGTTGGCCCTGTTGCAACAGGGCCTGAACACGCTCATCCCATGCTGTCTCGGCGGCTACGACGGCACTCGACGCTGTGCCCAGCCCCAGAGCCACCGCCAGCGCCGGTCTGCCGATGGCTACCAGGGCGCGTCCGGCCCGCTCAGTGCGCAACCGTCTCACCCTTTGCACGGGACCAAACGGTTAGCTATAGGCCGCCAGCCGACTGACGCGGAATGTACTCGCGCTCCACGTCCTGGTCCCGTTGCCGGGCCCGCTCCTTGTTCAGGCGCGAGAAGATCTCGGCTTGCTGGCGAGCTTCGTCCGACCGGCCAGTGGCCCGGTAGGCCTGCGACAGGTAGAGGTGGAGCGATGCCTGCCCATGGTCAGGGTGTGCCTTGATCGCTGCTTCCATTGCGGGGATCGCCTCGTCGTATCTTCTGAGCTGAATCAGTGCTTTGCCCAGACCTGCGTGCGCCTGAAGAGAGTCCGGCGCACGGGCCAGAGCCTGGCGAAAGTGACCCAAGCTGGCCTCAGCGTCGCCGAGGCGCAGGACGACCTCCCCAAGCAATCGGTGGGCCTCCGCGAATCCTCCGTCAATCGCCACGGCCCGTTCCAAATGGCCCAGTGCTTCCTCAAAGCGCCCCATGTTCTCGAGTTGCCACGCCACTTGGTAGTGGCTGTTGGCAAGGCCCGGGAAGCGGGCCAGCGCCGACTGGGCGTGTTCCAACGCACGCTCAAAGTCGTGGTTCCTGTGGTGCGCGTCAATGAGCAGGAACCGCAGGTCGGCGCTGCCCGGCTCAAGGTCGACCGCCCGCTGCAGGCTCACCACTGCCTCCTTGTAGTAGCGGCCTTGCACGTACTGCAGGCCGAGCAACGCGAGCAGCTTGCCGTTGTCCGGGCGAACCGTGACGGCGACCCGAAGGTGAGGGATCGCCTCCTCGTGGTCGCCAGCCTGCGCTAGGAGATTGCCCAACATCATGCGGGCCTCATAGAACTCGGGCCGGAATTCGACGGCCCGCCGCAGGTAGGGAACAGCCTCGACTGGCCTTCCCAGCGAGGCATGCGCCAGTGCCAAATTGTAGTAGGCCTCCGAGGAGCGTGGCCTCGTCTCCAACACCTTTCGGAGAATTGGGATCGCCTCACGATGAAGGCCGCTGCGACCAAGCGCTGTCGCCGCACCGAGCATCACCTCCGGGTCGCCCGAATCCGCGAGGACCTTGGTCGTGGATCGGGCCTCGGCGATCTTCTGGTCCCGCAGCAGCACGCGCAGTTCAACGAGACCTCGAATGTCCTCCTGAAGCTTGTTCTTCCACCGCTCGGCCAGTTCAAACTCGTGCCGGGCCTCCGCTGACCTGCCCAGCCGCTGGTAGGCCTGGCCCAGCAGGTAGTGGATCTCGCCCTTCTCGGGCGAAGTGCGCACGGTTTCCTCAAGGAGGACCACGGCCTGCTCAGTCCGACGTAGCCTCAGGTACCCGCTCGCCAGCCGGGCGCGAACATCGAGGATCGTTCCGATCGCAAGTACGCGCTCAAAATACCCAACGGCCTCTTCGGTGTTCCCCTCCGAAAGCGAGATACGTCCGAGGTAGTACAGCGAATATGCGTCGGGCGGATCGAACTCCAATTCCCCCAGAAAGGCCTTCTTGGCCTCTTGGGTGTCCTGAAGATGCCAGTGGGCCAGGCCTAGCTGGTAGTACGCGCCAGGGATACTTGCATGAATCGCGAGCGCCTGGCGCAGCTCCTGGACCACGAGCGCGTATCGCTCACCATCAAGGTGAATCTGAGCCTGCTCGAGGTGCTGATTCAGCGCGGTGCGCGGATCCTGCGCTGACGCGGGAGGGAAGCTCGCTGCCAGGAGGAAGAGAAGCGTCACGTGGGGAGCGCTGCGCGCGACCCGATGACCAACCCAGCACCGACGTTGCGGTCCCGTCCCTGCGCGGGTCCACAGGCTTGGTCGCCGGTGCGGTTGCGGCTCGGCGCCGCGGTACGGGGAAACCTCCGCTGGCGCCCCCTGTGCCCTTCCTGCGGCCAAGCCCAAGCCGTCAGCGGTCGTGCTCATGCGCGGTGGCGGGAACGCCCGCACCCAGTGTATAGCCGTATGGCCAACGTTCGAGTCTCCGATGGGAGCCCCCCTTGCCAGCGTGTCGCCACCCAACGGCCGCACCAAGGGCGAAGCCGAGTTGGCCGCCTGCCATTCCCCGGACAATAGCCAGTGTCCGTGAGGGAAGCTCGCAGGGCACGGTTCCGGCCGAGTCCACTTTCTCCGACCGGAAAGCGATCTCCGGTCGTCGGTGTGTGCACGGAGTTCTGGCTGAAGCCCGCGAAGTGTGGCGACCGCAGAGACGGCACACCGCGGATGGCGGCCGGCCGTTGGACCTGGAAACCCGGGTCAATTCTTGCGAATTGCGCTGTGCAGGTAGAGGATCTGGCAGCCCGAGAGCCGTGCCCTGTGGTACACTCCCCCCGGATGGTGGAGCCGGTGCAATGCACGCCCGTGCGCTTCCTCCAGTAGTTCGCCTCTCCCTGCGTCTCGTGGCGCCAGCGGTTTCGCTGTCGATCGCCTCGCCGACCGTATTGGCGCAGCGACCAGACGAACCTCGGTTCGAGCCGCACGTCGCCCCGATCCTCGAGCAGCACTGTGTGGTTTGCCACGGAGAGACATCTCCGCAGGCCGGACTGGATGTCCGAACGCGAGGGGCTCTCTTACACGGCGGTAAGTCCGGACCAGCGGTCGTTCCGGGAGCGCCAGTGGACAGCCTGCTGCTCCAGAAGACCTCATCGGGCGCCATGCCGATGGGCGGCGAGAAGCTGGCATCGGCGGAAGTGGACCTGATTCGTCGCTGGATCGAGGGTGGAGCACTGCTGGAAGGGGAGATCTCTGGAGCGACAGGTGACAGCACGCTAGGACAGGTTGACCCGCGCGACATCCTGGTCACCGTCGTCAATGTCAAGTGCCTCCTCTGTCACGGACGCCGGCGGCAAGAAGGCGGACTGGATCTGCGGACACGAGAGGCAGCGCTCAGAGGGGGAGCGTCTGGGCCCGCCATCGTTCCAGGCGATCCGGACGCCAGCCTGCTCATTCGCCGCATTGCAGCCGAAGAGATGCCTCCTGAGGCGGACCAGGCCAGACTGTCGTACCGACCGGTCACCTCCCAGGAGCTGGACAAGCTGCGCGAGTGGATCAGTGCGGGAGCCCAGTGGGACGAGGACCCGCCGGTCGTTGTTGATCCGGACACGGACCCGTTGGTCAGCCAGGCAGACCGTGAGTTCTGGGCATTCCGGCCCCCGCGCAGGCAGTCTCCCCCTAAGGTCAATGCCGAGAATCGCGTTCGGCAGCCGACCGATCGATTCCTGCTGGCCAAGCTTGAGGAGAGCAACCTCGCATTCTCCGACGACGCCGACCGCGTGACCTTGGTTCGGCGCGCCTACTTCGACGTCACCGGGCTTCCACCCTCGGTCGCCGAAATCGATGCCTTCGTGGCAGACGACAGCGAGGACAGCTACGAACGTCTGGTGGACCGGTTGCTCGAATCCCCGGCGTATGGCGAGCATTGGGGAAAGCGCTGGCTTGACGCTGCGGGCTACGCCGACTCTGAAGGGCAGGTGGACTACGACGCGGTTCGGCCACATGCCTGGCGCTACCGCGACTGGGTCATCCGGGCGCTCAACTCCGACAAGCCCTATGACGAATTCTTGGTTGAGCAGATCGCAGGCGACGAACTCTTCAACTACAGGCAAGAGCCGCTCCCGCTCAAGCCCGAACTGGGAGACAAGCTGGTTGCCACCGGCTTCATGCGCATGGGCCCGGACGGGACCTACAGCGTTTCCCAAGGATTCGTCGCCGAACGCCTCACGGTCGTCGCGGACCAGCTGCAGATTCTGACCTCGACGGTCATGGGCCTCACGGTCGCCTGCGCACGGTGCCACGACCACAAGTACGACCCGATTCCGCAGCGCGACTACTACCGCCTCAGCGCGATCCTCAGGACCGCGTACGACCCCTATGACTGGCTCTCTCCCAGCGAAGCCGACATTGGCCCGGACGCGGACTGGAACGAGACCAACACGCGGCTCCTACCGGGAGCGCCAGCAAAGGCGGTGGACGAGGTCGCGCGCCACAACGCCCCGATCGAGGCCGAGATCGCGGACTTGGCCAACAAGCTGCGGGAGCTGCCCGAGAATGTCCGCAGGAAGCTGCTGGAAGTGCCTGTTCCGCAGGACGCGCTGGTCGACACCCGCAAGGTCTTGAGCGACGGGCTCGCGCCCGAACCGAGGGGAGAAGATGCGGCACAAGACTCAAGCGAGCCTAGCGAGGAGGCCCGCGCGCTACTCGATGCGTTGGTCAAGGCAAGGCTAAACCTGCGGACGAAACCCAAGGTTCGAGCCATCTTCGATATGGGTGGAGAGCCCACGCCCGTTCACGTTCTCTACCGCGGGGAACACCGCAATCCCGGCCCGAGAGTGGACCCCGGTGTGCCGTCGGTCCTCAGCGAGGACGTCGAACCCTACGATCTGCAACCCCTCGAATGGTCGAGCGGCCGCCGGCTTGCGCTGGCAAGGTGGCTGGTGCAACCGAGCCATCCGCTGACCGCCCGCGTGATCGTGAATCGCATTTGGCAGCACTACTTCGGCCGGGGAATCGTGGAGAGCGAGGGCAACTTCGGCCGAACAGGTACACCGCCGACGCACCCGGCACTGCTGGACTGGCTGGCCGTGGAATTCGTCGAGAAGGGCTGGAGCCTCAAGGCACTCCACCGAATGATCCTGACCTCCACTGCATATCGCCAGAGCTCCCGGATCGAGGAGCCCGCCCAGAGCGCAGATCCCGAGAACGTGTTCTTGTCCCGGTTCCCCACGCGGCGGCTGGGTGCCGACGCCATTCGCGACTCCGTGCTCAAGGTTGCCCAGCGCCTCGATCCGAATCCATTTGGACCTCCGGACGAAATCGAGGTCAAGCCGGACGGCGAGGTGGTGGGCAAGGACACGGACGCCGGTCAGCGGCGCAGCATATACGTTCAGCAGCGGCGCTCGCGGCCAATCACGATTCTGGAATCGTTCGACGCTCCGCAACTGAAGCCCAACTGCCTGAGGAGGTCGAAGTCGACGGTTGCATCGCAAGCTCTCCAGATGATGAACAGCGAGATTCTGCGCGCCAATTCCCGCTACATGGCCGGACGCGTGATCGACGCAGTCGGGGAAGCCCCTCAGGCACAGGTGGAACGGGTCTACCTGACTGCACTGGCACGTCGGCCAACCGTGGAGGAACTCGCCGAGGGCACGAACGCGCTGGGGGAGATGGCCAAGGCTTGGGAGCGCAGGCTGGACGAGCGCGTTCCGATGGAGCCGAAGAAGTCAAAGGCACGCTGGCTCGCGCTGGCGACACTGTGCCACACCGTCCTGAACTCGGCGGAATTCATCTACATTGATTGAGCGGGGCAGAGCGAGCATGAAGGCGTACAGGAATCACCGGGGAAAAAGGGGCCACACGGCGCAACAGCCTTCGCGGCGGGACTTCTTCTCGCGTGTCGGAGACGGCCTTCATGGTGCGGCCTTGGCATCGCTGCTGGGCCGAGACTTGCTGATGCCGAAATCGGCAGCCGCAGCAGTTGGGGAACGTCGGGTCTATGACCTAGGGGTACGGCCGCCGCACTTCGAGCCCAAGGCCAAGTCCGTGATCCAGTTCTTCATGAACGGCGGCCCGAGCCAAGTCGACCTCTTCGACCCGAAACCGGCGTTGGCCAAATACGAGGGCCAACCGCCGGGGCGCGACTTGGCCAACGACATCGAGTTCATCAACGAAGCCGGCGGATTCATGCCATCGCCTTATAGCTTCGCGAAGCAAGGCCAAGCGGGGATCGAGATCTCGGAGATTCTGCCGCACTTGGCCGGCCAGGTCGACGACATCGCTTTCATCCGGTCAACGTTCACGACACACTTCAATCACGAGCCCGCGATCTTCATCATGCAGGGCGGCCGGCAGTTTTCGAGCCGACCCTCGATCGGTTCCTGGATCGTCTATGCCCTCGGATCTGAGAACCAGAATCTGCCCGCTTACGTTGTCCTCGATGATCCCAAGGGACTGCCGGTGAACCACATCCAGAACTGGCAGGCGGGCTGGCTGCCTCCGGTTTACCAAGGTACGAGGGTCCGGTCCGAGGGCTCCCCGCTGCTCAATCTTCAGCCCGACGAAGAGTACCCTCCGCCAGTATTGGATCTCGCCCGTTCCTTGCTGGCCCGGATGGACCGTCGCCATCGGGAGCTCCGCGTCGGCCACTCCGAACTCGAAGCCCGAATCATGAACTACGAGCTCGCCGCCCGGATGCAGCTGGCAGCCACTGACGCCCTTGACGTGATGCAGGAGAGCAAACAGACGCGGGACATGTACGGCCTCAACGACGAGCGGACCGCCTCCTATGGGAAGCGGTGCCTGATGGCGCGACGGCTTGTGGAGCGCGGGGTCCGGCTCGTGCAAATCTACATCGAAGGCCAAATCTGGGACAACCACGAGAACCTGGACAAGTCCCTGCGCTATGCCTGCGGCAAGACTGACCAGCCTATTGCGGCACTGATCCGTGACCTTAAGCGGACTGGGCTGTTCGACCAGACGCTGCTGGTCTGGGGCGGAGAATTTGGGAGGCTCCCGCTAGCGCAAAGCCGCGAGGCGGGTGTCGCCGGGCGCGACCACGGCCCGACCGGGTTCACCGTCTGGCTGGCGGGGGCAGGCGTCAAGGGCGGAACCGTTCACGGCGCTACCGACGAGATCGGTTACAAGGCTGTCGAGAATCGGGTCAGCGTACACGACCTGCACGCGACGATTCTGCACCAGATCGGACTCAACCACCGCGATCTTGTCTACACCCACGACGGGCGGAACGAGCGCCTGACCGACGAGTTCCCGGCACGTGTGGTCACAGAGATATTGAGCTGATCAGAGCGGTTCGCGGGCGCGGCTTGGCCCCGCCAGAGTCATCGAGTCTGACAAGCGTTTGATGCGGCCCAACTGTGTCGCAAGTGGCGAGATTTCAGCCGAGAACCCGATGAAGGGCGGCGACCCGCCCTATCCCAGTTGACGCGCTTCCTTCTGGCGCATATCCTTGGGGCGGTCGTTGGGGAGCACAGAAACGTTCCTAGTTGGTTTTGGGCGGTTGCTCGCCCGGCCTGAGGGGTCTGTTGCTTCCGTCATCCTGTGGGCGTCGGACGACCGGACGCGTGGGCTTGCCGAAGGATCTGCCTCGCATGCCCTGACTGGAAACTCGAAAGGACGGTACTAGAGGTGAAATCGAGATCGGGCCACTCGGCCCGCTGGATCAGGATTGCGGGATCGCTGGCGCTCCTGACCGCATTTGCGGGAACGGCGCTGGGCCAGAACACATACGGCACACTTGTCGGTCGCGTCACCGACGCGCAAGACGCTGTCATTCCGACAGCCCTGGTCACGGCGACGAACCAGAGCACAAACATCGCGCGCTCAGTGCAGACGAGCGCCACGGGCGACTACAGTGTCGTGAACCTCTTGCCAGGCGCGTACGACCTGACGGTGGAAATGGACGGGTTCAAGACGTCTCGCGCCGAGGGCATCATCCTTCGGGTGAACGAGTCGGTGCGCGTGGACATCGCACTGCAGATCGGCGATGTGGTCGAGACCATCGAAGTCTCCTCAAGCGTCGCACCGCTGCTGGAAACGACCCGCTCGACGCTCGGAACGGTCGTTGCCAACGAGAAGGTCGTCGAATTGCCGCTGAACGGGAGGGACATGACCCAGCTCACGCTCCTGCTCCCGGGAGCCGCGCCCGGCGCGAGTGCCGGCGGGTTCTTCATCATTGGCGGCCAGACTGTCGCCGTGACCGGGAACCGCAGCGACCAGAACAACTACACCCTGGACGGGGTGAACAACAACGAGACCTTCTTCAAGCATTACGGGATCCGGCCATCGCTGGACGCCATTCAGGAATTCACCGTCCAGACGAACATCACGAATGCCGAGTTCGGGGACGCGGCGGGCGCGAACGTCAACGTGGCCATCAAGTCCGGCACGAACGAGGTGCACGGCAGCCTGTTCGAGTTTTTCCGCAACGACAAGCTTGACGCCCGCACTTTCTTCGCGCCGACCCGGCCTGCGTTCCGCTGGAACCAGTTCGGGGCGGCCGTGGGCGGGCCGGTTAAACGCAACCGCACGTTCTGGTTCGCCAACTGGGAGTCGTTCCGGTTCCGCCGGGAGAGCACGATCCTCAATGCCGTACCTACCCAAGAGATGCGGGGCGGTACCTTCCTGACAAACACCGACGGGTCCCCGATCGGCCAGATCTACGACATCCTTACCACGGAGGAGGGCCCAGGGGGCGTTCTCTCTCGCCAGCCATTCGCGAACAACTCGATTCCCCAGAGCCGATTCCACAGCCTCGCCACAACGTGGCAGGACGCGGTGTTCGGCCCGTTCACCCCGAACCTCCCAGGGCAGGCGAACAACTTCATCAACACCACCCCGGACAGGCGCGACGACGACCAGATCAACCTCAGGCTGGACCACCAGGTGAGCGACAACAACAACTTCTTCGTGCGCTGGTCGTGGGCTGACAACGAGAACCTGTCTCCGCAGTCCTTCCCCGGGCGCGAGGTGTCGTTCTTCAACAAGTTTCGGAACATGGCGGTCAGCGACACGCACATGTTCAGCCCGACATCCATCTTCGAGTTCAAGTTCGGCTACAACTCCGACAACATCCAGCGCCGCACGGAACCTCTGGGCCTCCCGCAGCTGGTGGCTGGATCGCCCGGAACATTCCGCGAGGACTTTGACTTCCCGATCAACATCTCGGTCTCGGGCTTCGCCGGCGCCGGGCTGACGGCGTTCGTTTCAGGACCGCAGCGGACGTGGCAGTTCATACCGTCGTTCACCAAGATCGCAGGCAATCACACGATCAAGGTCGGTGCCGACGTGAAGGTGCGGCACGTGCTCCACGACGGCGTCTTCGCCTCAGTGGCCCACGACCGCGTGCCGACATCGGACCCGCAGGACACAGCCGGCCTGACGGGCTTCTCGTACGCCAGCTTCCTTCTCGGCGTGCCGTCCTCCGGCGGTCGCATCCAGCCACTCGAGGCCCCAGGCTGCTCGTCCTGCACGGAGGCCAACATGAAGCAGGACCTGACGCACATCTACTTTCAGGACGACATCAAGCTGACCCGCAACCTGACCATGAACTTCGGCCTTCGGTACGAGTGGACGTCATGGTACAGCAGCCGGAACAATCCCCCGAACGCATCTTGGTTCGACGCTATAGGCAACCAGTTCGTGTTCGCCGGCCCGAACCCGATCACCGGGGAGGCCGCGAACACCACTCCCACCTTCATCGTCCCGGACAGGAACAACTTGGCGCCGCGATTCGGATTCGCATACCTGCTGGGGCAGAAGACGACAATCCGCGGAGGGTACTCAATCTTCTACGGGTCCAACATCGCTTGGGAAGGGAACCACATGCGTGGCAACTTCCCATTCGCCCTAGGCCAGAACTTCAGCGCCGTGAACAAGACGTTCTACGAGGTGTCGTCGGACAACCCGTTCCCGGCACTCGATCCCTCTAGGCCGAGCGCTCAGCATACGGCCCGACGCGACAACGCCATGCCGTACATCCAGCAGTGGAACTTCGGCATCCAGCGTCAGCTAGCGGAGGACCTTATGTGGGAAGTCAACTACGTCGGCTCCAAGGGCACGAGGCTGAGCTCCTTCATCGACGGCAACAATGCCGTGCCCGGACCGGCTGCCGATGGCGAGACCATTCAGCAGCGCCGCCCGCACCCCATCCACTGGGGTGCGTTCAGCGAGAACCAGTCCGACGCGGTGTCCAGCTATCACGGGCTGACGACCAAGCTGGAGAAGCGCTTCAGCAGGGGGCTGAGCTACCGGATGAACTACTCCTGGTCGAAGTCGATGGACCTCAACTCCCAGTGGGGTGGCACATCGGCGCAAAACTCCCTGGACAAGCGCGGTTCGATAGGCGTGTCCGACTTCCACCGGGCACACATCTTCAGCGCGGACATGGTGTGGAGGCTTCCGAGACTGACCGGCCTGACTGGCGCTCTCAACCACATCATCAACGACTGGCAGGTCAACACGATCGTCCAGCTGCGGAGCGGGCGTTTCCTCACGCCCACGCTGGTGGGCGACCACAACAACGTCGCGGGTAGGGGAACCCAGCAACGCCCGGACTTGTCGGGATCGGCAATCTCCTATCCACGCACACCAGATAGGTGGGTCGATCCGGCGTCGTTCGCCCAGCCCAACCTCCCAGACTTCGTCGGTGACGACAGCGGGTATGGAACGGCGGGCCGCAACGTCATCGAGGGGCCGGGCCACGCGGGGGTTGACTTCTCGGTGTACAAGAACATCCCGATCACCGAGGACATCGGCGCCCAGCTGCGGTTCGAGTTCTTCAACATCTTCAACCGCGTCAACTTCAACAATCCTGGTGTCGGCGGCTGGGATCCGTCCAACTTCCCGACGTGGGGTAGGATTACCGGCACGGGCGATGCGCGGCAAATCCAGATCGCGGCGAAGTTCTACTTCTAGACCTCAGCGGACGGGGCGCTTCACGCGCCCCCCATTGCGGGGCTCCGCAGGACGGCTCTCGTCTGTGGGGCCCCGCCCAAGGATCTAACCGGTGCGCGGGACCTGGTGCCGGGCAGTCTGGCTGTCGGCGCTGGTCGGAGCGGGGCTCGTGGGCACCGCGGAGTCCGGCCCCGAAGCGCAGCAGCGCGTTGAGGCACTTCTCGCCGAAGTGTCCCAAGCCCAGCAGGCACAGGACCATTCGCGGCTGAGGGCGGCGTACGCAGAGATTGCTGCGCTCCGGCCGGACGCCCCCGAATACCAGCGAGGTCTGGGCCTAGCCTGCTACCTCGGCGGGGACTACGACGGGGCAATCGCAGCCTTGCAGCGGGCTGCCTCGCTCCAGCCCGGGCTGGCTGGGGTCAGTCTTTACCTCGGCATCAGCTACTACCGGACGAACCGCTTTCAAGAGGCGCTGGAAGCCTTGGAGCGGGCACCGGAGCGGGATTCCGGCGCGCCCGCGGCGCAGTTCTGGCTCGGTGCAACGTACCGGGCGTTGGGCCGTCATTCCGAGGCGGTCCCCCTGCTGGAAGCTGCCCACGAGAAGGCGCAGAGCGATGCTGAGATCCTCCTCCTGCTCACAAGGACCTACTCAGAGCATGCGGCCGGGTGGTTCCGCCAATTGCTGGCAGTGGCCGGGACGTCGGCCCCTGCGCGGCTGCTGCGCGCCGAGGAGCTGGCGATGGATGGCGTCGATCAGGCTGCCATGAAGGAAACCGATGCTGCCCTAGAGCGGGATCCGGGCTTGATCGGGCTTCACCTGCTCAGGGGCCAGATTCTGTGGGCCGGCGAAAACTTCGACAAGGGTGCGGACGAATTCCGTCGGGAGCTCGAGAACGACCCGCTCAGCGCGGAGGCGCACCTGATGCTGGGCGCGTACCAACTGGACGTTGGCGACGCATCGGCAGCATTGGCGCATCTTAGGCTCGCCAGACGATACCGGCCGAACGATGAGGTCACCCGCGAACTCTTGGAGGAGGCAATGAAGGCGGGCGGCGTTGATCCTGCTCCCAAGGTCCCTGCGCGCAGCCCGGAAGCTGCCCAGCCGACATTTGAGGACGCGATTGGAGCATACAAGCGAGGCCGAGCGACCGAGGCCGCGGAGCTTCTGGAACGCTTGCTGGCCCGTCGGCCAGAAACGGCAGCTGCGAGGCTCATCCTGGCCCGCTGCAGGATCGCCGAGGGAGAGCTCCGAATCGCCCTGGAACAGCTCGACCGGGTGCAGCAAAAGGATCGGGAGGATCCGGAGACGCTCTACCTGCTGGGAAAGACATACGAGGGACTCGCATCGCAAGCAGCGGAACGACTGTTCGAACTCAACCCGGATGCACCGGGGGTCCGCCTGCTACGTGGGGAGGCATTCGAACGCGGCCCCAAGTACGACTTCGAGAGTGCCCTTGCAGAGTTTCGAGCCGCGAAGCAATCCAGTCCGGACGATCCCGCTGTCGATCAAGCCATCGGCCGAGTGTTGTTCAAGATGAAGCGCTTCGACGAGGCCGTGCCACACCTGGAGGCAACTCTTGCCTGGAGTCCCGGACACGGCACAGCGAACTACCTGCTGGGCAAGATCCGCTTCCTGCGAGGGAATAGGAAGGACGCAATCGGCCCGTTGCGCGAAGCGGTGCGAGCTAGGCCAAGCCTAGTGGAGCCTCGCCGGGACTTGGCCACGGCTCTGGCCCTTGAAGGTCGGCTCGAAGAGGCGATTGGGATATACGAGGACCTGCTCACCGACCATCCCACGGACGCCAGCTTACACGCGCTGTTGGCGACGGCGTACCGCAGGGCAGGTCGAATCGAGGACGCAAAGGCGCACGCGGAAAGGGCCCGGACCGCTGGCCACAAGTGACGATTTGCAGGGGCGGACCTCGTTCCGCTTCGCGTCGGGTGCGGTCAGAGGCGATTGACGAGGGTCGCTCGGCGGCCCCAGAAAGGCAGATCCGGAATTGGAGGGCGAGATGACTCGGCCCACGAACCCGGTGTTGCGAATCCACTGCCGGCGCCGTTCAGGCCGGGTCGGCGGTCGTTCCGGGAATGAACATCCCGCACGGGATGGATGGAGGGCGGGACAGTGGGTTGTTCCGGCACGCGTCGCGATTCCAGCCTGTTGGGGAGACTACGGCAGGTAGCCGGAGACAGTGCTCCCGATGAAAGCCAGCAGTAACCGCGGAGCAGTCGGTTGATCGACCGCTCAGGCCATGCTCAATTGGCAACACGCATTCGGGCCGCAGATGAACATCAATGGTCTACGCGCCTGGCCATTCATGGCAGCCGAGGGGACCGCACTGCCATGGCCTCCGCTCGTTGCGGTGGTACTGTAAGCGACCCGCACTCTCGAAGCAAATGCCGAGGAGTTGGCGAAGCCGAGGTCCTCGTTCGCAATTGTGTGCGTCTATCGACTGGCGGAGCCACTGGTGGTCAAGTTGCCCGACGACCTCTTAGAGCTGCAGAAACGCCGAAGCCCCTGAGACGCCGCCAGCTCTGAGACTCTGGGATCGAGGCGCTCAGAGGGACCCCGGACTGTCGCTGGTCTGTTCCTTGGGCACAGCTTGCAAATTGGATTGCCGCGCGGTGGCCGCGTGTAGGTGCAGGCTGCGCAACTCGCGAATGTCAGCCTCGATTCTCGCGATGTCAGCCTCGATTCTCGCAATGTCCGACTTGAGTCCGCAATTCTGCTGCAACGCGAGGCCGCCCATTGCGAGGATCAGCGTCCCGAGAGTGCCGATGATCCACTTGGTGTCCCCCCTCATGGTCGCAGTCTACCTCCATTGGCGCACGCGCGGATAGGCCACCAGGCGGCAAGCGTCGTCTTAACAAGCGTGGCGAGAGTGGGGCGTCGTCAACCCCGGTCGGACCGTTGGCGTTTCTCCGTTCTTGGACCGGTCGGTCAGCAGCCCGTTGTGAAGGTTGACGGCCGCGACATCTCCGTCCATGGAATTCGAAATGCCGCTTCCTACCGGCACTGACCCTTATCAGATCAATTGACCTCTTGGTGGCAGCCCACCGTCGCGCCGGTCGAATCGATGACGCCAAGGCGCACGCGAACAAGGCCCGGCCCGCTGGCCACAAGTGACGACTTGCACGGGCGGACCTCGCTCTGCTTCGCGGCGGAGCGGATCAGAGGCGATTGATGAGAGTGGCCACGTAGGCGGCGCCGAATCCGTTGTCGATGTTCACCACCGAGACGTTGCTGGAGCACGAATTGAGCATCCCTAAGAGTGCCGACAGACCGTTGAAGCTCGCGCCATAGCCGACGCTGGTCGGAACGGCGATGACCGGCACTGAGACTAAGCCGCCCACGGCGCTTGGTAGGGCACCCTCCATGCCGGCGCAGCAGATCACAACCCGCGCGGACTTGATGCGGTCAAGCCTGTGCAGCAGCCTGTGGATTCCTGCAACGCCGACATCGTAAACTGTCTCGACGGCATTGCCCATGACCTCAGCGGTCACCACCGCCTCCTCGGCGACGGCGATGTCGCTCGTGCCGGCGCAAACCACAGCGATCTTGGCCTTGCCGCGTTCCTGACGATCGCCCCACACGCGGATGGCTCTTGAACGGGGGAAGAACTCGGCGTGGCCGTCCAGTTCTCGCACAGCCTGGAACATGGCCTCGGTTGCGCGGGTCACCAGCAGGTTCGGCGACCGTTCGAGCAGCTTGGCAGAGATGGCGTGGACCTCTTCAACGGTCTTTCCCTGTCCCAATACAACCTCCGGCATCCCGTGGCGGAGCTCGCGGTGATGATCGACCTTGGCGAAACCAAGGTCTTCAAAAGGCATGTGGCGCAGCCGGCCAACCGCGCTATCCACATCGCAGCTGCCGTCGCGGACGCCCTCCAGCAGCTCCCGCAGTCGGCGATCGCTCACGGACGCGCCCTGGACGGTTCGTAGGAGCCGATCTCAACGACGGGATCCGGTCCCATCCCGGCCGGAGTGTCGATCACTTGCACAACCTTCCGGTCAGCGACGGACACGATCCAGATCTGGTCCTCGTCCTGGACACCCGCGAACGCGTGCCTGTCGTCCTTCGACAGGGAGATGGACAGGGGCGCCCCTCCCAGCGGAATCTGGGCGACCTCCTTCATCGCTTCCGGGTCCGCAATCCCCACGGCATGACCCGTCTGGAGCGAATAGACCAAGAGTTTGTCGCGGTCTGTCGCAACGATCCGGTTGACGCCGGCCCCGGTCGGAATCGAGCCGACGACCGACTTGGACTCCGTGTCAACCACGTCGATCCTGCCGGCATCGCGGCACGTTACCCACAGCTTCGAAGCGTCTCTTGACAGCAGACTACCCTGAGGGCCCGCCCCGACCTCTATCAGGCGAAGTTCTCCGCTGGCGGCATGCACAGCTCCGACCGTCCCGCTGCCAGTGTTCGAGACATAACCCCAGCCGTCGGGGCCGTACGTGACCATGTGCGGATCCGACCCGCCGTTGTCGAAGTCCTTGATGACGGCTAGGGCGTCGAGGTCCACCAGCACAATGCGGTCCGGATTCTCCGAAGTGACGAAGGCCCGGCTGGAGTGCGGATCGATGCTGATTCCGTGCGGACGGTGGAATCGCCCCAAGGGCAAGACCGCAACGCGGGACTGCAGTTCCAAGTCGACTACCGAGATGGTGTTGCCGCCGGGACCGTCGTAGTCCATCCACAGCACGCCGTTGTCCGAGATGTAGGCCAGCCTGCGGTCTCTGGATAGCGCGACCTCGTGGGGAGTTGCCCCAATCGGCGCTGCCGCGACCCTTCGGCCGTCGGACGTGTAGAACCCGACGGAGTCGTTCTTCTTCTCGACGACGAGCAAATCCGGTCTCGGCCCGGCCGGAATGGACGGCGCCGCAATCGCAGCAAGATTCTGTGCAGTTCGGCTCATCCTCGCCCCCATAGTTGCCAACCGCGAGGCCTTGATTGTACCTTGAAGACTTATGGCCAGCAGTCTGAACAAGGTAATGTTGATCGGCAATCTTGGACGTGACGCCGAAACTAGGCACACCGCCAGCGGCATTCCCGTCACGTCCTTCCCGCTTGCCACGACCTACCGGAGCAAGGATCCCGCCACCGGCGAGTTCAGGGAACGCACGGATTGGCACGACGTCGTGCTGTGGCGAGGCGACCGCGTTGCGCCATACCTGAAGAAGGGCAAGAAGGTCTTCGTTGAAGGGAGGCTGCAAACGCGGTCTTGGGACGACCCGAGCGGGAACAAGCGGTACCGTACTGAAGTGATCTGCGACTCGTTCGGCCTGATGCTGCTCGGGGGCCCTGGAGACGCTGGTGCGGCCAGTTCGGGCGGGTCCTACCGCTCAAGTGGCAGCTACGGCGGGGGAGGGGGCTCCGGGGGCGGATATAACCGGCCCAGCCCGCAGCCGACCGCACCTAGGAGCGACGAGCCGGCTGGAGATTCCGGCGGATCGGGCATGCAGGACGACGACGATATCCCGTTCTAGCCCGATCGGAGGACAACCAACCGATTAAGGGAAGATCGTTCGGACCCCTCTAGCCGCAGCGGCGGCGGCTTCAAAGACGGCCCCGTCCGAAGTGGCCTAAGCCGGAGCGGGCTGGCCTTCGTCTAGCCCGGGAAGGCCCCGGCCCGTTGGCAGTTGCCCCGAAGGCTCCGGCTCCGGCCCTCCACCGCTCTCCTCAGGCGGCGGAGGGACGGTAAGGGCTTCCAACTCGCGGCCCTCAAGCAGCGCTGCAACTTGCTTGCCATCCAGAACCTCGCGCTCCAGGAGGGCTTCCGCAATCCGTTTCAGCCCGTCGGAGTTTTCCTCAATCACCTTGCGGGCCCGGTCATAGCTCTCGGACACGAGCTTGGAAACGTGAGCGTCGATCTCTCGGGCGGTCGCCTCTGAGTAGTTGCGCTGCTGCGCGATCTCCCGGCCCAAGAAGACTTCTTCCTCCCGCTTGCCGAACGTCAGCGGCCCCATCTCGCTCATGCCCCACTCGCAGACCATCCGCCGGGCTAAGGCCGTTGCGCGCTCCAGGTCATTGCCTGCACCAGTGGTCATGTGATCCATGAACACCTCCTCGGCAATGCGACCTCCCATCAGGATCGCCAGCTGGTCGGACAGGTAGGCCTTCGTGTAAGTGTGCTTGTCGTCGAGGGGCAGCTGCATAGTGATGCCCAGCGCCTGCCCTCTGGGGATGATCGTGACCTTGTGCAGCGGGTCGGCCTGCTCGAGCAGGGCCGCCACCACGGCGTGGCCTGCTTCGTGGAACGCCGTATTCCTCTTTTCCGCGTCGTGAAGGATCATCGAACGCCGCTCGGCGCCCATCATGACCTTGTCCTTGGCGACCTCGAAGTCGGCCATGGTCACGACCTTGCGGTTCTGACGCGCCGCAAGCAGAGCGGCCTCGTTGCCCAGGTTCGCAAGATCGGCGCCGGAGAATCCCGGCGTCCCGCGCGCGACGACCATGAGGTCCACGTCCTTCCCCAACGGGACCTTGGCTGTGTGCACCTGAAGGATCCCGTGGCGCCCGCGCACGTCAGGCCGCGAGACCACCACGCGGCGGTCGAACCGCCCCGGGCGCAGCAGGGCCGGATCGAGCACGTCAGGCCGGTTCGTGGCGGCCATCAGGATCACGCCCTCGTTGGAGTCGAAGCCATCCATCTCGACCAGCAGCTGGTTCAGCGTCTGCTCACGTTCGTCGTGGCCGCCGCCCAAGCCCGCCCCGCGGTGCCTGCCGACCGCATCGATCTCGTCGATGAACACGATGCACGGGGCGCTCTTTTTTCCCTGTTCGAACAGGTCCCGAACGCGGCTGGCGCCGACGCCCACGAACATCTCCACGAAGTCCGATCCGGAGATCGAGAAATAGGGCACGTTGGCCTCGCCAGCGACGGCCCTCGCGAGCAGGGTCTTCCCCGTCCCCGGGGGACCGACCAACAGAACACCCTTCGGAATGCGCCCGCCAAGCTTCTGGAACTTCTGCGGCTCGCGCAGAAACTCGATGATCTCCTGCAGCTCTTCTTTGGCCTCGTCAACCCCGGCGACGTCCTTAAAGGTGACCTTCTTCTGCTGGGCGGTCAAGAGCCGCGCACGGCTCTTGCCGAACGTCAGCGCACGATTGCCGCCGGCCTGCAACTGTCGCATCATGAAGATCCAGAAGAAGACGATCAGCACCAGCGGCGCCACGCGCCAGAACATTGCCCAGAATCCGAGGGATGTCTGGTCCTTTACCGTGACCTCGACGCCCTGCGCCGTGAGCACGTCAAACACCTTCGGATAGTCGCTCGGTATCGTCGTCTGGAACTTTCCCGATGTCGCCTCTCCTTCGACCTTCTGGCCGGTGACGGTGATCTCGTCAATTTCGCCCTGCTCGGCTGCACTCATGAAGTCGGTGAAGGTCAGCGTTTCGAGGCGATCTCCGCTCTTGGTGTTGACGGCTTTCCACAGCAGGATCGCTGTGCCGAGCATCACCACCCAGAAGACTGCTGTCTTAATAGTCGGGTTCACTTCTGTTCAATCCTTGGCGACAGTCCTGCCGCCCAGTTCCTTAGACGCATCCGAGGCCTGTTTCGGTCCGCTTGGCCCCGAGATTCCGATGGCGAGCAGCCTTCGGCTGTGCGGACGCACCCGAAACCTATCGTTCAATCCAAACCGCCCTGCCCAGACAACAGAGCCCTCTCCCGAACCACCGGCCACCACGGGCCAGCCCGGCCGCAGCCAAGCACTCACCCTGTGCTGTTGGAACAGGTCCCCGATCTTTCTCGGCGCCAGCTTCCCTGCCAGCGTCAAGCGGTCCCCGGGACGCCATCCCCTAACCTGCAGCGGCTTGGGGACTCGGTCCCAATCGAGCAGCGTCGTCTTGTGTTGATTGTACAAGCCCCGCCCGGCTTGCGGGTCAAAGACGCGGGTCCTCAGACGTCCCCACCCGGGGACGGGAAGATCGACCGAACCGGGAACGGCAAGCTTCAGACGATAGTCCGGGACATCGCGCACCGGTCGGCGCCGGAGCAGGACAGCGCCAAAGGACCGCTCGGCCGTGAGACCGGGAACCTCGGCGACACCGGATCCCCGCTGCTGGACGACCAGAGCGCGCAGCGCTTCGATATGCACGAAACCCGGAGCGACGCCGAAATCGCGCAAGGCACTGTGCAGAAGCCGCCGCTGAACGGCCGGGTGCAGCGATCGCACCTTGGCGACGTCAAGCACGGTCCCATCACAAGTCTCCGACACACATTCAAGGCGCAACCGGGCGATTTCGTCATCCCAGAAGCGCCCCTCCTCGAGCGCCCACTCGGCGGTGTTCGCCAGCGCGGACTCGATCCCCGGGTTCCAGTCTTGCCGCAGCATCGGAAGCAGCTGACGGCGGAGCCTGTTGCGTGCAAATGCAGGATCGGCGTTGCTGGAGTCCTCGCGCCACTTCAGTCCGCTAGCCCGAAGGTATGTGAGCACCTCAGCCCGGGTTACGTCGAGCATCGGGCGAACGATGCCGTCGCGCCGCTTAGGATGGATACCGGCCAAGCCGGTGCCGCCAGCTCCCCGCAGGAGTCTGAACAGGACAGTCTCGGCCTGGTCCGAGCGGGTGTGCGCAGTCGCGATCACACCGCATTCGCCGCTTCTGCGGAGTTCTTCGAAGAACTCGTAGCGCGCGCTCCTGCCGGCGGATTCAAGGTTCTCCCGGCACTCTTGCGCCCGGGCTGCGACGTCGACGCGCCGGACAAGCACGTCGCAGTCCATCCGCTTGGCCAAGTCGCGGACGAACCGCTCATCCCCATCGGAGGCATCGCCCCGCAAACAATGGTTCAGGTGCACTGCGGCAATGGGCCGTTTGGCGTACAGCTGCCGCAGGGCGTGCAAGAGGGCCACGGAATCCGCGCCGCCGGAGACCGCCACCCCGATGCGCCCGCCGTCGGCGAACATTCCCTCACGGGCAATCCTTCTTCGCAACAGTGCCAGCACTCGACTGCCTCTAAGGGCGATAGGCACGGCGGCGAGGTTGCCCCGACGGCAGCGCGCACGCGTTATCCTCCTAACTAGGGATGACTGCACTTCTTCTGCTTACGCTCGTCCTCGCCGCTGGCCTGCCGGGGCAGCACGTCGAGCACTGCGGCGAGGTTGCTGTCTACGATCCCTGCGAATTGCAGACAGAATTGGGCCCGGGAGATCTGGAGAAGTTTCCGGACGCTTTCCGAAGCGTTGCCCTGAAAGTTGAATTCCGCTCGCCGAAGGGCGGGCGCACCAAGGTCATGCCGGCCTTCTGGGACGGCGGAGGCCGCTTTGTGGTCCGGTTCTCGCCGGACTTTGAGGGTCGCTGGGACTTCCGCCTGATTTCGAACGTCGAGGGGTTGGACCGGCAGACGGGCAGCTTTCTGGCTATGCCGGCCGCCACCCCAGGGTTTATCGAAGTCTTCAACGGCCGCCATTTCAAGTACCCGCTCACGAACTCAGGCCACTACTGGCTCGGTGCCTCGATGCCTCCGTTGGCAAGCCAGCCATGGGACGCGTTCGAGGCCATGGCCCAAGAGCGTTCCGAGCAGGGCTTCACACACATGCGCGCCTCGGTTCTTCCGCAGCCCGGGCAAGGCGCGGAGCCTTTCGGTCCGGAAGGGGAGCCCGACGTTGGCTATTTCCAGGAGCTTGACCGGCGCGTCGAGCTCCTCCACCGGCTCGGAATCGTGATCGACCTCGTCCTGGCCGAATCGGGCGACCAGCTCGAGGATCTCTTCCCCAGGCGCCGGAGCCAAGAGTGGTACGTGCGCTATGCATGCGCCCGATACTCGGCCTACAGCGTCACTTGGCAGATCCTGCGCGAGTGGGAAAGCCACGAATCCGGCGCGCGTCTGACTGAACGGATCGCCGGGATGCTTGACGAGCATGACCCCTACCGGCACCCCAAGTCCACGGGCGCGACCGTGACTTCGGCTGTGCTCTCTCAAGATGGATGGCAGGACTATTACATCCAGAACCTTGTCGACCCGGCATTGGCGTCGATCGAGTACGAGACGACACGCGGCCCGTTCGTCAACACCGGCGTCGGTCTGGGGGCGAGCGCGGCCTCCGCACGGAAGCAGGCTTGGACGGCCACGACAAGGGGCCACTACGTCACGCTCTCCGGCTCGGATGGGGCGACGGATCCCGCCGCAGCTGCCGAGATGGCGCCCCTGAGGAAGTTCTTCGACCAGACGCGCTACTTCGACCTTGAGCCGCACTATCGCGTAGCCGGCGGAAGCGCGCTGGCGCTGCACCGCGTGCCTAGGTGGTCCGAGAGGGCGATAGGGATCGAGCATGTCGTCTACGCGGCGGAGCCGGGGCTGATCGAGCTTCTCATGCCGAAGCAGGAGTACAAGGTCAGTTGGTTCGATCCGGCGACCGGAGCGTGGTTCGACCAGAAGAAGAAGTTCAAGGGAGACCGGTACCGTTCACGCACGCCCGACGACGCGACCGACTGGGTGTTGTATGTCCGCAGAGAAGGCAAGAAGCAGGATTACAACAAGTCGTTCTTCCTCGAATCGAAGCCGCCACGGTTCCGCGAAGTCGAAGTGAATCCGTCGGCCGTCCCGTTCGAGATCCAACTTCCGGCGGAACCGGCAATCCATGTCGGCCGGGAGCACCAGTTCAATGTCACGCTGCTTAAGGACACGATCGCGGCTAGGCGAATGGTGTGGATCTGGCTGGCGTCTGTGGCTGGTTCCGATCGCGGTGCGCGGCTTCTGGGAACGGGCCAGGGTGGGAGCTTTGCCGTTCCCACGGTCATGGTCGAGGGCTACCCGGCCACCCTGCTGGTTCGCGCGATCGGCCTTGACGGTGCTGGAAGGCTGTTTGAGGCCATCCGCACCTATGACCTGCAACCGCCGGAGTGATGGCTTCGCCGACCCCAAGGACCCCTGTGGCAAGGATGCGGAGGAGGGACCTGCTGGCGATCGCCACGGCCGCGTGGGCCGGCTGCTCCCGCCGGCGCCCAGGAGCAGACCTCGGCGCAGGCGACGATTCTGACTTGGCGGAGGCGACTGTCGCGTCGCTGCGCGATGCCCTCGAGAAGGGCCGGCTTACCGCGCGTTCACTGTGCGAGGCGATGCTAGAGCGCATTCGAGAGGTCGATGCCTCAGGGCCCAGCCTGAATTCGGTCATTGAGGCCAACCCTGAGGCGCTGGCCGATGCCGACCGACTGGATGCCGAGCGGAGGGAAGGAAGGATCCGCAGCCCACTGCACGGCATCCCCGCGATGCTGAAGGACAACATCGACACAGCGGACAGCATGGAGACCACGGCGGGGTCACTGGCGCTGGTCGGATCGGGCGTGGAGACAGATTCCACCGTGGCGGCCAAGATGCGCGAAGCCGGCATGGTGCTGATCGCGAAGACCAACTTGAGCGAGTGGGCGAACTTCCGGTCGCGGCGGTCCACTAGCGGATGGTCCGGCCGGGGAGGCTTGACCCTGAACCCCTACTTTTTGGCGCGCAACCCGTGCGGCTCAAGCTCCGGGTCGGGCGTAGCAGTCTCGGCGGGATTGGCACCGCTGGCCATCGGGACGGAGACGAACGGGTCGATCGTTTGCCCGTCCTCGGTCAACGGCATCGTTGGCGTGAAGCCTACGGTCGGGCTCGTCAGCCGCGCCGGGATCATTCCGATCTCGCACACGCAAGACACGGCTGGCCCAATGGCGCGAACGGTCGCAGACGCCGCCGCCCTGCTGTCTGTCCTGGCTGGCCCGGATCGTCGCGACGAGGCCACTGCAACAAGTAACGGGCGACTGGCACGGGACTACACCCGATTCCTCGATGAGGAAGCCCTGCAAGGGGCGAGGGTGGGGCTGCTACGCGAGTACTGGGGACAACACAGGCAGATTGACGCCCTGTTGGACGATGCCATCAGCGCAATGCAGGATGCCGGGGCAGAGGTCTTGGACATCGACGAGCTTCCCGGAATTGCCGAGGCCAGGCGTCCTGGCCTCGAGGTGATGCTCTATGAATTCAAGCATGGGCTGAACGCGTACTTGGGAGGGCTTGGTCCAGACGCCAAGATACGAAGCCTTTCGGACGTGATCCAGTTCAACGAGGAGCACCGGAATGACGAGATGCCGTATTTCGGCCAAGACATCTTCGAGGACGCGATGGCCAAGGGACCCTTGTCGGAGCCCGCGTACAGAGAGGCTCTCGCGATCAGCCGCGATGGGTGCCGTAGAGCGATCGATTCGACCATGGACGAACTGACGCTGGACGCGTTCTTCGCCCCGACGACTGGTCCGGCTTGGGTCACGGACCTGGTCCATGGAGACCAATCGTCGTTTCGGGGTTGCTCATCCGCGGCCGCACGCGCAGGCTACCCGCACATCACCGTGCCGGGCGGGTTGGTCCAAGGATTGCCGGTTGGCGTATCTTTCTTTGGGCGGGCGTGGTCGGAGCCGCGGCTTCTGGGCATCGCCCATGCGTTTGAGCGGGCGACGAAGCACAGGCATGTTCCCAGAATGCTCCCCGGTCCGGGACTTGCGGAAGCCGACCCGGGCCCGGCTGACTCCTCCTGAGCGGCCTCTCGGACAGGCGCGACGCCCTGACAACTGAAAGCTCACTACGAGGTCCTAGCCTCGCCGACACGAGTGCTCCATTCTCCACAGAGCAGTTGAAGGCGTGTGGCTAGGCGGGAAGGGTAGCGAAGGGCAGTTCCAAGCCCATCGAGGACTACATGCCTCACCGGGTCTCGGCCCGGTCATTGACGTGTCGGCGGAGGCAGATGGTGCTGCACTGGGAGAACTCGGCAAGAAAGGAGGAACGTCCGACGGGCGCTCGGACGTGAGGATCGGGCCCGGCCCGAAGTCCCGCCAATCGAGGGCTATGCGCTCGATAGTCCGGGGGCACTTCGGTCCGGCGGCAGAGGTGGACTCGCTGTGACGGTTCCGGCGCATGAACGTATGGACCTGTTCAGACACCCGGGCCGCTGGCAGTTCAAACCCGTTCATTCAACGATAGCGTCAGCGCTGAACGGTCTCAGAGTCCATGCGGACGAGGACCGTTTCGATGCTGTCAGCGACATCCGATGACTCGAGAAGATGGCAATGAGCCAAATCGTCGCTGCGTCCACCGCATGCCGTCGCAACATGAGTTGTGGGTGCCGGGGTCGGCCGGAAGGCACTGCTCCACATTTCTGGGAATTCGCCTACCTTGAAGCCCATAGACTCCAACGAGGTTGGGCGATGTCGTCGGGCAGATCCTGGCTGCTTCCGATCCAGAGCCAGCAATTTCAGTTCTCACGAGTTGTGATGACGCAAGGACGAGGTGCGGGGTCGCGAGGAGCCGAATAATGGAAAGTAGCGACAGAGATTCTGGAGACGCTCGGAACTACCGCATTCAGGTCAGCGACTTCGGCCCCATCGAACACGCCAATGTCGAGTTTCGTCCGCTAACGGTCTTCGTGGGACCGAGCAATACGGGCAAATCGTACTTCGCGACATTGAGCTATGCGGTACATCGCCACTTTGCGGCCAGCAGGGACCCCTCTTGGTACGTCTTTAAGAGGTATACCGGTACTGCCGTCCGCAAACCAGCATGGACTCCAGAACCAGAAGCACTAAGCGAGCTTGAATCGTGGATGTCGGCCGTCATCGAGGACCGTGATCCTCCCCGTCGGTCTGAACGCGTGCTTGAGATGGTTCGCATGGGGATCGAGAACGCGGACCGTATGGCCGACTTGCTCCAAGAGGAAATCGTCCGGTCGTTTGGAAGCGGCGGCACTAGGGAACTTATCCGTCAACTTGGCACGGGCAGGGCGAAGATCGTACTTTCCCCGGATGGATTCAGGAACCGGGGATCTTTGAGCTACAGCGTCCGAATGTCCGGAGATGAGCTCGAGATGGAGGGTGAGGTTCTCGGATCCCCTGATCCCAGCAGTCGCAGTGCTTCGGCGGTCGGGTCATGGCTTTGGCTGCAACCTAGCAGACTAGAGGTCTGGTTGCACTCGGCGTCCGACGAATCAGGCGGCGCCGGAAGTCCGGGTCGGCGAACTGCGATTGCAAGACAGCTTCTCGAATGGCTGGTCGAATCGCAAAGGCAAGACTTGGTCGCCCCGCTGGCACGGATGGCCTACTACCTCCCTGCAGACCGGACGGGGATCATGCACATCCACAAGATGGTCGTAAGCGCGATAGTGCAAAGCGCGGCCTCGGCTGGACTGCGACGAACGCCGGACGTTCCGAAGCTCTCCGGTGTACTGACGGACTTCCTCGACGTACTCATCCGGATGGGGGACTGGATTGGTGCAGAGCCGGCGCGTGGCATCCGAAGTGGCGTCGCCTCGCAACTTGAGCGGGACATCCTCGGGGGCACCGTTCGAGTGGACGCATCCGAAACGAACTATCCTCAGTTCTTCTATCGTCCAGACGGATGGTCTAGCGATCTTGTCCTGATGAGGTCGTCTTCCATGGTTTCCGAACTTGCTCCATTGGTTCTCTACCTGCGCCATGTCGTGCGGACGGGCGACGTGTTGATCGTCGAGGAGCCAGAGTCGCACCTGCATCCCGCGATGCAGGTCCAAGTGATCAATCTGTTGGCAAGAGTCGTGAGAGAAGGGGTCCGCATAATCGTCACCACTCACAGCGAGTGGATTCTAACGGGACTCGCGAACATCGTGCAGGCGTCACGCATCGACGGAGGCAACGGCCCTGACGGTGTCGTAGCCCCTGCCCTTCCCGAGCAGCAAGTTGGGGCTTGGCGCTTCTTTCCTGACGGGGCCACCAAGGGGGTGGTCGTCGAGGAGGTAAAGATGGATGGCGATGGGATGTATCCTTCGGAGTTCGATGAAGTCGCCGTGGATCTCCACAATCGCTGGGCAGAAATCGAGTCCCGGGCGGGGGAGTCCGAGTGACGGGTCCAATCGACCGAATCCGTCGGGACTTCGACAGCGAGTGCATTGTTGACAGGTTGAGACGTGACACCTGCGAAATCAGCTTGGTCGGCCTGCCTGAACCGCAGTTGCTGATTGATCTGGACCTCCCAGGATCTCCGATCTCCGTTGGACGAGCAGTCCGTGCGCTGCGACTACTTGGTGTTCGCTGGCGACGGGAAATCGCTTTTCTTGGCTGCCCCCGTGGAGGTCAAGACGAAGTGGCGGCAGGAGGTGGTGAGGCAGCTGCAGGCGGGGGCAGACGAGTCGGACCGACATGTGGCGACCGGGCAAGTGACTAGATTCCGACCTGTTGCGGCGCTAAACAAGTTCTCGATGTTAACTCGGCGCGAGCTTCGTGAGCGAGTCGCCTTCAGAGGCCGCGAGGAGCCGGTCCGGGTAGTCCTTTGCGGCGAAGAGCTTGCTCCAGTACTGGGTCTTGATCAGTATCAACCGGGTGAGGGCTGATCTTGGGGCCGAGTGTGTCGCCCACCGGGCGCATCCGGCTCCCCATCTCCGACTGACACTGAGCGGGGCCGCTGGCCACTACTGCCATATGGCACGTCGCTGAGAGTGTGCTGCTCTCGGCCAGAAAGGTTCTGACGGTTGAGTTCTGCGCCTAATCCCGTCCGTTCCCGTACGGGAATTGGTCGCCGGTTGGGGTGGCCTATGGCCTCTAGATTTCCCGTACGATAAGAACAGATGCCCACAGATGCACGGAACGATCTGCCGGAGTACGGATTCGTCCGGTCGACACGCGAACCTGGCCAGATCATGCGCTCCCATCGCAAGAAGGCGGGCTGGACCTTGGAGAAGCTCTCTGGTTTCGCCAACCTCAGCATGCGCTTCCTGTCCGAGCTCGAGAGAGGAAAGGAAACAGCCGAGATCGGAAAGGCAATCCACGGCCTGCGGTTGCTTGGACTGGAAGTTGTCATCCTCCCGCGCCACAGCTACCAAGGGCCGATTCAGCCCCAAATGCTAACCTGCCTCTCCAACTATTGAATTTGCCTGGGGGAAATCGGGACCGCTTACAGCCTTGTCGCTGATCTTCTACACACGCGACCTTTCCTGACGCGGAGCGGGGGGTGCTCGCTAGCGCCGCGACGGCGACAACGCCAGACAATGAGTCAGGCCCTTGCGCCACTTGGTTGGCTGATTGACACCGCTACCCGTCCACTTGCGCTGTTGCCGTAGAGTCCCTCTCGCCCCGCGACAAAGCCCTTGTCGTGCCCAGTCTCGACATTCATCGGACACGAAACGGCTTCTCAACCTTCCCCTTCCAGTGCGCATCAAGCCTCCAGCCAGGCACGCGGGCAGCGCCGCACTGCACGGCGGCTTCTCACACCATGCCCACCAGCGCGTCCCGCACCGGCCGATGGTCCGCGGAGTACTCCACGCTGGTCTCGACCATGTAGCTGTCCCAGCGCACCCGCAGCTGCACGGCCTCTTGCCAGCCCGCGAGGTGCAGCCCCTCCCGAACCAGCAGTGTGCGGCTCGAACTCGACAGCTCTCTATAACTTCTGAGTCTACTCCCGGAATTGTCCGCGTGCGCCGGGATCCAATCGCGTCAGCTGGCGAGCGACATCCGTTCAACAGCTGCCAGTGCAGTATGCGAGCGGACTGAGAATCGCCCGTTCGCGGAGGAATTCAGGCGCCAGATCGGCACCGGTGGGCCACACAATGGTGTCCAGTTCGCGGTCCACCCGAAAGCGCCGGAAGACATCGGTGTTCTTTAAGGGCTCGAACACCTCTCCCCACAGTTCGTCCTCCAAGTCAATGATCCCCTGGAGGCCATCGTCGAACGTCACGTGGATCTTGTAGTCCCGCAGATACTCTGCCCGCGCGAGTCTTGGTGTCATCTCCCTATTCCAGCGGCGTGATCTTCTTGAGCGGCTTCCTTTGCTTGGCCAGTAACCAGTCTGCCCGCAATTCATCGCGGTGCAATTCCAACCACTCCAGGACGAGACCTCTTGCCCTGCGCGGAAACTCGCCTGACAAAACTCGTCCGTCCTCAATTGCGATTCGAACCACCCTGTCTCCGTACCTTGCATGGAAGTGCGCCGGCCCGTGATCGTTGTAGTACATCGCGATAACGATTCCGAGAAAACGGCTGATCTCCGGCAACAGCTCCCGCCTCCAGCAATTATAGGAGCCGAAACGGCCCGTGATGCAAGCCTTCGACGTAGGCCGGCCGGAGCGGCTACCTGCGACCATCCCATTGCGCGAGTGTAAACACTCGGTCCGGGAGCATTCGACGGTGTTCGTTTGAGGATGGAAGTGAATTCGTTTAAGCGCTGGCGATTGGCGTCAAGACGGGGTGCGTTCAGGCTGCGGTCGGGGGATCGGCGGCCTTGCGATTGCTCCACTTCATGCGCGGGCGGCGCGACCGGCGCAGGCAGCAGCGGTCGGGCCGCTCCCGCTGGCACAGTTCCTTGCATGGGCAAACAATCGCTGCCCCGGATTCTCGGTCGGCCCAGCTTCGCTAGTGGCAGGGCCCATGGCTGAGCGCGGCCAAGCGCGGTCTTGCGTTTCCCGTGGCAGCACTCGCGCAAAGCCTTGGACAGAAGGGCAGGCCCACCAACGGCGTGGATCTCCGGCAGTCCTCGACGCCCTTGAGGGCGTCACCGAGCGGGTCGACATCCGCCCGGAGCTGGCCCCATTCCATCGGCTTGTTGCTGCCCGCTCTGCAGGGGCTCCGGAAACAAGGGAAACGAGCCAGCGTCGGAGCGCCACGGGCAGCAGCCGAGGGTTGCTGGCATCCCTAGGAAGAATCGCAGTGGACGCGGCCGGAATCTGCGCCGTGCTGTGCCCACAGCTACGGCAGGCCGCCGCGAAATGGTCCGTCCACACAGTGCGCCAGCGGGACAGTGGCAGTTAGCCGACTGGAGTCGGCGGCGGCCTTGCCGAGCACGGGCGCATGTAGACGCCACGCCAGATCCGCATGAGCCGGTCCGAGCGGGCGAGGCGAGATTGCGCCCGAGCCACCGCTGCCCGGTCTCCGAAGGGCAGAAGGTCGTCCGCCTGTATCGGCGTGGCGTCCGGCTTGGCCTCGGTGTACTCCATGATCCGTTCGGGCAGGCTGTTCATCGCGTCCATGTTCTCCGGCGGAAGCCCACCAACCTGATCAACATATGCGGAGGTATCGCCGGGGCGACTCCGGAAGCCAGCGGAGATGAGTCCAACGACCGTGTCCGGCTGGAAGACCTTCGCTGATAGACCTCGGCGGTCCCAGCGGAATGCGCACTGACAGGCCTCGCGGGCTTAGCGCGCCGCATCCGGTTGCCCAATACCCGCTTGGGCGAGGTGAGCCCCCGCTGTAACAGCCCTGACGGCCGCTTCATCCACGTCGATGCCTAAGCCGGGGCCGTCAGGAACCCTGTACGACCTACCGTCTAGGTGCATCGGTTTGGCAAGGAACTGGTTGGAAACCGCGAAGACCGTAGGGTTGTATTCCGCCAGCTTGACGCCATCGAATGCTGCCGCCAAGTGCAGCGCGGCTGCGATCTGGGGACCCATTGCGATGCTGATGTGCGGCACGACCTGGTACCGGTCCCCTGCTTCTCGCACTAGCTCGGCCGCCTCTGTTATTCCCCAGCGCCCGAGGTCCGGCTGCAGCCAACCGACGCAGCCGCTCGTCAAGAAAGGTGCCATCTCGAAGCGCGACCGATAGCTCTCGCCCAAGGCAATCGGTGTCTTGATCCGCCGAGCCAAGGCTGCATGCTCCTTGGAAAGCTCTGGCTGAAGAGGGCACTCAAGCCACAGGCATCCGAGAGCGTCCAGCTTGTTCCCAAACTCGTGGGCCGTCTCGGGGTCCAAGCGCCACAACGCGTCTACGGCAATCCCCGCATCCGGTCCAAGTTCGCCACGCAGTCTCTGGGCGAGTTCGAACAACTCGGCCTCCGTCCGGCTATGGAATAGCTTGAACGTCCGGAATCCTGCGTTCCACGCTTGTCTCGCTCGCTCGAGGCTCTCTTGCCATGAACTGCCCGCCAAGCCGGAGAGATAGCAGGGGATGCGCGCCTTTGGGGCGCTAGTCGAGAGAAGGGCTCCAACGGGCTTGCCGGCCATCCTCCCCGCCAGGTCCCATAGTGCGATGTCTACTCCGGCGATCGCGTCGAGCATGAACCCGCCCGTCTGGCCACGGACCCGCATCGATGCGTACATGCGATCGCGCAGAGCCCGGACTGTCCGTGGTGAGCCGTCGAACCGGCACCCCTCGATGGCCGGCCGAAGGAGTCGGTCGACGATGCTGCAGGCTACTTCCGGGGCCAGGGGCGCTTGGGGCTCCCCCCAGCCGACTAGTCCCGACGACAGGCTGACTTTGACCAAGGCTGCCTCGAAGTGCACCGAGTACAGCGAACGGTTGGTTTCCGACCAGCGGTAATCGAACTCTCCGGACACCAGCTCGGTCGGAGACCCTGCCGTGCCCCTGACGGCCTCCCAGTCTCGGGCCAGCCGGATGGCAAAGGATTCGATCGACTCGATTCGATCTACGGGCATGACCGCCAAACCGGCCCGACCACGCTCCGCAGCGCCTTCAGCTCGCGCAGTCCAGCCGCGTCAAGCTCGCGTGTCGGATGCCGGACGGCTGCGCAGTCGAGTACGCCGAAGTGGACGAGATTCTGCTTCACCGCCGAGACGCCAAGCCCCGGCTGCAACTCGAATCGAATCAACGGGAGCGCTCGTTGGAACGTATTCCACGCCGACTCGAGACTGCCCGACTCCAAAGCCCTCCAGATCGAGCAGAAGACCCAAGTCATGTCGCTCGCCGGCATCGTGCCCACCGCGCCGCGTTCCCATTCCTCAATCATGAACTGGCCGTTCAGCCCTCCGAAGAGAGTCAGGCTGTCGCCGGCAGCCTCGACAACCGCGCTGATCTTCGGCGCGGTTGGCGGCGCCTCTACCTTGACGTATTGGACGTTCTCAACCTCTTTCCCAAGCCGGGCCAGCAGAGCAGGAGGCATGGGCACACCCGATAGCATCGGCGCATCCTGCACCATGATCGGAATGGACACAGCGTCGCTGATCTTCCCGTAGAAGAACATCAGCCCATCCCCATCCGGCCGGAGGTAGTACGGGGGCAGAACCATCAGCCCGTCAGCGCCCTGCCCCTCGGCCACGCGGCAGGACTCGACGGCCGCGCGCGTGCCGGTCGCTCCTACTCCCACAATCACCGGTGCGCGGCCATCCACGCGGCGGACGGTTGCGTCGAGCAGTGACCGGCGTTCCTCGGGCAGCAAGGTATAGCCCTCACCGGCGTTCCCGAAGACTCCGAAACCGTTCGTTGCACCATTCGCCCACAGGTGGTCGATCACCCGAAGCTGTCCACTCATGTCGACCTGCCCGGAATCGGTGAACGGAGTGACAAGGATAGGGATGACCCCTCCGAAACGCTTCGCGTGTGCCATTTCTCTACCCCCCGATGGGCCGTCCCCCCGCAATGGAGGAAGCGCCTGACCGCTTGACCGCTGTGTACAAACTGCACCGGAAACGGCGGCAGCAGGCTCGCTCCGTTTCCCGAAGCGTTGCACTGAACCACTCGGTGACGACGCCTCCGAACGGTGCGCGAAGGCCGCGAACGGCGAATGGACGGCGACTGCTAGTCCGAATTCCACCGACACCGCTTGGCCCGTGGTTTGAGCCCGCGACCCCGCTCAAGCCCGGACTCACTTGCGCCCGTTCTCGCCCAAGCTGGCCCTCGCCAACATATGAAGCACGCAAAGGGCAATCGGGTGCAGGAATGCCATGACGTAGAAGATCGCGTCGTATGAGTAGCTCTCGACGACATAGCCGGTGAATCCGGTGAAGATGACACCTCCCAGAGAACTGCCCAAACCGACAATGCCGGCCGCCGAACCTACGACCGCCGTCGGGTAGACATCATTCGTCATGGTCATGAGGTTAGTCTTCCAGGCCATGTGCGCGAAGGTGACTCCGCAGATCGCCGCAACGGCCACTACGGCGGAATCACTGGAAGGCACGATCAAGCTGAGCGGCATCGCCGCCGCCGCCGGGAGCATCACCCACTTTCGCGCCTTGAGCGGCGCCATCCCTCGGCTGATCAATCGCCCGGAGAACCAGCCTCCGGCGATGGCACCTAGATCCGCAGTAAGGAACGGGACCCAAGAGGTGAGACCGATCGCCACGATGCTGAATCCGCGCTCGTCGCTGAGGTATTTGGGCAGCCAGAAAAGGTAGAACCACCACACGGGATCCGCCAAGACGCGGGCCAAGAACAGCGCCCATGTCTGCCGCACCTGGAACAGTTCGATCCAGCGCACGGAACGGCGGTGCGGGCTGCCCGGCGCGTTTTCGATCAGTGATCGCTCTTCGGCCGTCACGCGCGGGTGCCTCGCCGGAACCCAGTACCAGCGAAGCCAATACACGAGCCATACGAATCCCGTCGCCCCAGTCACGACGAAGGCCGCGCGCCAGCCCCACTGCGTGAAGATCAGGACGATCAGCGGCGGAGCCAAGATTGCTCCGGTCGACGCCGCAGCATTGACGATTCCGTTGGCGAATCCGCGCTCCCTCGGCGGGAACCACTCGGAGATTGCCTTCTCAGCGGCTAGGAAGTTCCCAGACTCGCCCAAGCCGAGCAGGGCGCGAAAGACGCCCAAGCCCACGGCGCCCCTTGCGAGCGCGTGGCCGGCGTTCGCGAGGGACCACCAGACCATCGACAGGGCCAAGGCCGCCCTTGTTCCCCAGCGGTCGATGATCCGCCCCCAGACAATGTACATCCCGGCGTAACAGATCAGGAAAGCCTGCACGATCTGGGCATACTCGATGTCCGAGATGCCCAGCTCCTCCGTGATCTGCGCGGCCAGCACGGACAGGGTTTGACGGTCGATGTAGTTGATCACGGTGGCGCAGAACAACAGAGCAGCGATGCGCCAGCGGACGTTTGGAATCGGACGGGAGGCCACCTCTCAGTGCACCGTGTACCGCGCAAGCGCGCCCTCGTCAAACTCTGCACCGATGCCGGGGCCCTTCGGCACCACCGCGTGCCCCGGGCGGGCCTCTAGAGGCTCACGCAACAGTTGATTGCCGAACGGACGCTCGAGCAGTGTGCCGCCCTCCATGATCACTGTGTTCGGCAGGTGTGCGCCCAAGTGCACAGAAGCGGCCCAATACAGGGCGGTGCCGGTGCTGATGTGCGGCGAGAATAGCACGCCATGCAAGTCGGCGAGGATTCCGATGCGGCGACACTCGCTGATGCCCCCCGCCCTGCAGAGGTCCGGGTTGATGATGTCCGCGCCACGCGCAGCGAACAAGTCACGGAACTGGTAGCGGTTGGAGAGCGTCTCGCCGACGCAGACGGGCGTCTTCAGGGATGCCCGGAGTTCTTGGTATCCCCGGACGTCCTCGGGGAGCAGGGCATCTTCCCACCAGCCCACGTTGGGCAGGGCGTCAAGCCGGGCGCCCACCGCCCGCGCCTCGTGGAGCTTGTAGGCCCCCAAGGAGTCGACCAGCACCTGTCCAGTGCCTTCGACGGCCTCGGAAACGGCTTCCACCCGTTCGAGGCTGGCAGTGCCCGGACCCTTGCTGAGGCCCATTTTGACGGCCGTGAACCCCTCTTCGAGCCGTTGTCTGGCAGATTCCGCGAGGGTCTCCGGCGTGGATCCGCCGATCCCCGAATATGTGGGTACAGAATCGCGGTACTTGCCCCCGAGAATCCGGTAAAGCGGCTGGTCCAAGTACTTTCCGAGCAGGTCCCAGAGCGCGAGGTCGATCCCTGCGATGGCCTCGGTGTAGAACCCGGTTGCGTAGCCGCGCATCCGCTGGCTGGAGTAGAGGCGCTCCCACAGCGGCTCCACCTGGCGCGCATCCTGCCCTTCCAGAATCGGCGCCAAGAGGTCATTGATCACCATTGCGTGGACCCGCGGAGCCGCAGGCGCATGGCACTCACCCCATCCGATGAGACCTCCCTCGGTGACTATCTTGACCAAGGTCGCTTGGGTTACCCCCCGAAACCGGCTGGGGGAGGCGTGATCGAGGCGGTTCCACAGCCCCGTGCCACCTGTTTCGTGGCCCACGGGGGGCATTTCGAGGTACCACTCCGGGGGCTTCTCCCCACGAGGCGTCCGCACCACGACAGGTTCGACGCTGCGAATCGTGAGCGGTCCGTTCCCCGTCGCAAACAGGCGCCCGCGTAAGGCCACGTGTGCGGCTCCACCTGCGAGAACCGACACGAAGCTGCGGCGCCCTTGGGGTTCGATCTCAGTCCGCATCGCACATAGCCCGCTATGCCCGTCCGCGACTATCGCCGACGCGTAGGCAACAGCATACCCCGAGTGTCCGCCTATGCGACGGCGTGCTCTCGGCAGCGAACCGTGCGCCCAGTCATTCACCGAGCCGCCGCGTTGTCTCGTCCACCGCTGCAAGGAAGTTTGCGCGGGCGCCCTCGTCCGGAAACTCCAATCCGCCAGAGCGGTAGTACGAGACCTCCCCGCGCCATCGGTCAAGCACTGCCTCTCGGGCCCCGTCGACCCGCACGGGCCACCCGTCGCGGAGGAAGTAGACCGGATTCGCATGGGCCTGAATGTCGGGCGATCCCTCGGGGGCTTGTGCCTTGACGCGGGCCGCGATCCATGCGCTCTCATCGAGCGTCGTTCGAAACGTGATGCTCAGCTCCTCTGCCACGCCGTTACCATCGCGACGGGCAATAACCTCGCCATCACGGACGATCTCAATCGCCTCGATCGGCCGGAAGTAGCTGGCTGAGGCAGTTCCCTGAACTTCGAGAGCGGCACCACTCCAGTCGATCGTCCATCCAGAGCCATGCCCGTTTGCCGAGAAATCGAGCAGTGGTCCATTGGTAACCAACACCTCGCCCCGCCGGACGCCCTCGGCCCAAGCCTCGTACGCCGAGCCGGCCGCCTCGGCTGGCACAAGCGCCCTCTCGGGACCGAGGAGCGGAAGCTCCCTCGGCCATTCAGCGAATCTCGACAGGTTTGCCGGGAAGTCGCTTCCGGCAATTCCGACGACTCGGAAGCCGGCGTTCAAGAGCTCGTACCACTGCTGCGTCTTGAGAACTCCGAACTGGAAGACCTCAACGAAATCGACCATGTCGTGGGCGAGGTTCAGCAGGAGGGTAGAGTTTGGCTGGCTGCCGTAGAAGTGCGCGAAACCGGTCAACGCTCCCAAGTCACGGCCCCTCGAGAAGAGCACCATTGGGGTCGGGTACGCCTGAGCGCTGTTGGCGTACTCAAGGCCTATGCTGAGCGGCTCGATCATCCGGCGCGGGCCCAGAAACAGCGTGTGTCCGTAGAAGCGGCTGCGGGACTCGTGGCCCGAACGCACCGACCGGGAGGGGGTCCGGGCTTCCGCTGATGGCCCGAAACCCCACTGCATAGCGGCGTGCTGCTGTCGCTGCAGGGCAAGAAAGTTGCCAACTGACAGGTCGTCCGCTTGCAGCCACTTCAAGAAGATCGGATCGTCCTCGCGGTCCCGCACCAAATGGATGTGGCCGTCTCCTGACAGCCAGCGCCGCTGACCGGCCCGGGCGACTGGCTCCAGCTCCAGTGCAATTTGCGATTCCACTCCGTGCACGAGTGCAAACTCCTTCACGGCGGGCCGGAAAGACGTGCCATGGTATGCCTCAATGCGGTAGTCCCCGGACGCGGGTAGGTCGAAACTCGCCGATCCGTCCAGCAGGATGAAGTGCGACCTGTCTTTGGCGGTAACCTCAAGGACACTGGGCTCGGCGGCCCGCCGCCATATCCGCTCCCGATAGAAGAGGTCGGGCCGCAGCGGCAGCATTGCGTCAACCGGGCTCAAGCGGAAATCGCGGCCTCCCTTGAACAGGTACACCCTCGCGGGGAGCCGCTCTCCGGTATCAGACCGAATGACTTGGAGGCGTAGGCGGACAGAGTGTGGCGTGCCGATCGATGCCCTAGGCTCCGGACACGCAGCCAGACCCGCGACTCCGGCAACGATGACAAAGGCGAGGCGCAGCAGTAGGGGTCGGCGCATAGCAGCCACGATCGCACACTCGCTGCCAATCGAGTGGCCTGCCCAAGCACGGGACTGGCGGCGCGCCGGACGGTGCGCCCCGGCTGACTTACGATGAAACCCGGCCCCCAGCGTCCGCACATTCATGCTCATCCACTCCAGCGACGCGGTGGCGCCAATCCGTGAATCCGTCCGAGGAAGGGCTCGCCCTGACCTCGAACAGGCCCCGGTCCGGCGCCTCCCTCACATCGCTCATCGGGGCAGGGCTCTCCGGGTCGAGCGCCGAGACCTTAGCGCATCTAGGTCTCGGGGAAGTGCGTCCAACGTGCACGGGCCGTCGGCAATCGCCAAGGACCAACGATGACCTCGCCACCCGTCCTCCTGCTGCTGGCATATACCGTGGCGATATTGGCCACCGCCGGCCTTGGCATGTGGGTCCAGAGCGCCATCCAGCTCACGCACACTCGGATGCAAGTCGCAATGAGCTTCGTTGCAGGCCTGATCCTAGGTGTGGCGCTCTATCACCTGATTCCGCACAGCGTCGCCCAGATCTCCGCTCCGAGAGCACTGGAAACCGCGGTTTGGTGGACGGTCGTGGGGATGTTAGTAATCGTCCTGCTGCTGCGGGTCTTTCAATTCCACCACCATGGCCTACCCGAGAGGGCCGACGGTTCTCAAGGCGAGCAACACCGGCATTCGATGCGGCACCAGTCCCTGAGCTGGCTAGGGGTCAGCGTGGGACTCGGGATGCATGCCCTGACGGAAGGAGCGGCTCTTGGCGCCAGCGTCCGGAGCAGTCTGCATGGCAGCGACGAAGCAGTCCTAGTCAGCTTTGGAGTGTTCTTAGCGATTGTGTTCCACAAACCCCTGGATGCCTACTCGATCCTCGGATTGATGAGGATTGGGGGGGTGAGTCAGCGATGGGCGGTTGCGGGCAACTTCGGGATTGCCATGATCTGCCCGGTCGGAGCATTCCTGACGTACTGGGGAATCGGCTTCTTCGGGCCGGCGGAAGCCGAAGTGGTTGGACGTGCCCTCGCGTTCGGTGCCGGTGCCCTGTTGTGCGTTGCGTTGAGTGACCTTCTTCCCGAGCTCCAGTTTCACGGCCACGACCGGATCTTCTTGACCGCGTCGCTTGTGGCCGGCGTCTCGCTGGCCTATGCTCTGCACTACTTGGAACACCTCTCGCTCTTTGGGAGTGCAACCTGATCGCGCGGTCCCTGAGGGCAGTATTAGGACAGTTACACTCTGAAATGCGTTTTGGCCTCCGCGAAGCAGAGAATCCGTTGAGGGCAACGAGCCATAGCCTAAAGAGGTTTATGCCCGAGCAACCTACCGATGATAGGCACACCCTCTCGGAGCTTGAGCCACTCGATGGCCCAGCCTCGTGAGTCAGCTAGGAGTGGACGAGCGCTCGCCATGAGGTGGATACGAAGGATCCAACGTCGAACTGAGAGGGGATCGTCGAGCAACGAAAACAGTCATCAGGGCCGAGTTAGATCCGAACCGGGCAGGATCGCCGCTGGCATTCCAGCCGACAACCCAATCCGTAGTCCGGACCATGACCTCCTCGGACGATCGACAGCGGCTCGCTCGTTTGCAGAGCAGGTCCTCCAGACTGACGTTAGCGAGGGTGTTGTTGTCGGTGTCCTCGGCCCTTGGGGATCTGGAAAGACTTCGTTTGTAAATCTGGCGCGATCACGCTGGGACGACCTTGGCGCGACAGTTCTTGAATTCAATCCGTGGATGTTCAGTGGAACTGAGCAGCTAGTCAATTCCTTCTTCGTGGAGCTATCTGCGCAATTGAAGCTCCGAGCAGATTTCTCGAAGGTGGCCAAGGGACTAGCAGAATACGGTGAGGCCTTCTCGGGCTTGGGCTGGCTGCCTCTCGTGGGTACGTGGATAGAGCGTGCCAGACTAGCCTCAGGAGTCCTAAGGAAGATGTTGAAGCGCCAGAAGGAGGGCATCGGTGCCCGTCGGAACAAGGTCACACGCGCCCTTTCCGCGCTCCACAAACCTATCATCATCGTACTCGATGACATCGACCGGCTCACCAAGACGGAAATCCGGCACGTGTTCAGGCTCGTGCGATTGATCGCGAATTTCCCGAACGTCGTCTACGTTGTCGCTTTCGACCGGAGGAGAGTAGAGATCGCCCTCTCTGAACACGACAGTACTGGACGTGATTACCTTGAAAAGATCCTGCAAGTCGCTGTTGACCTTCCGGCAGTGCCGGAGAGTGTGCTAAGAAAGCAATTGTTAAGGGCAATTGAAGATGCGATTTCGGATATCGATGACCTCGGACCGTTCGACGAGGATGTTTGGGGAGATATCTTTTCTGAGATCATTCTCCCCCTGATCAGGAACATGAGAGATGTTCGTCGTTACGCAATTTCGGTTCGCGCAGCAGCTAAAGAGTTAGGTGGCCAGATCGCTCTTACAGATGTCCTCGGACTGGAAGCCGTTCGTGTATTCCTTCCAGACACTTTTGGGCAATTGCACAAATGTGTTGATGCACTAACGCAGACTTCGCACTGGGGCGGTGACGACCCTAAGAATACATCACACTTCAAAGAACAGATTGACCGACTAATCGAGACTGCGGATGACCGAGAAGAAGTAGTCCGTGCGCTTGTCAAGCGACTGTTCCCAGCAGGACAGCGGCACATTTCTCTGTCCCCGTGTGGCAGCGAATACGAGAAAACGTGGGGCAGGACACGGCGAGTCGCGCATAAGAACTTCCTTCGCTTCTACTTGGAACGTGTTGTCAGTAAAGGGCTCCAAGTTCTGTCGGATGCTGAACACTCTTGGACTCTTATGGCGGATCAACGGGCCTTGGATAACTATCTTCGGTCTCTTGATCAGGAGCGACTGCGCGACGTGATCTCGTCGCTTGAAGCGTACGCAGAAGACTTCGGACCCGAACATGTGGAGCCTACAACGGTTGTGCTATTTAATCTCCTGCCAGAGTTGCCAAGGCATCCGACCGGACTATTCGACTTTGGTGGTCGGACTGATGTAAGGAGTGTCGTCCATCGGCTGTTCCGTCCGCTCACGAACACGGGGAAAGCAGAAGAAGCTATCCGGAACATCCTGCCTCAGATCTCTACTCTTTCCTCTAAACTTGAACTGGTCTCACTCATTGGTCACCGAGAGGGGACCGGCCATCGGCACGTATCAGAGTCGGCCGCAATCCAGTTCGAAACGGACTTGTGTTACGAAATAGGCTCAGCTCCTATTGAAGTGCTAGCACAAGAGACCGATCTACTTAAGCTCTTGCTCTTCACAAAGCTGGCAGCAGGACGAAAGGATCCTCCGATCACAATTGACAGTTCTCCTAACTTCACTCTTGCCCTCTTGAAGTCAGCACTCACCGAAGTGCGCAGTCAATCAGTTGGCACTCGAAGGTTACGACGGTCGCCTCGTCTCGCGTGGGACGCACTGGTCAGTTTGTACGGCGACGAAGGGATCCTCAGTGATCGGATCGCTTCACTAAAGAGATCGAGGCTCAATGGTCACGATGCACTACTGGCACTCGCCGAGAAGTATGCCGGAGGATGGCGGCCAGAATTAGCTGTAGAAGACTAAGTAGTCTGTAGTCTATCATAATGACTTGTGCGGTCTTGAACGGTCTCAGATCACTGCTTTTCTTGTTCCAAGGAGAAGGGTGTTATTTCACGCGGGATCCGATTCACCTTGTGGGGCCTTACGAGCCCGGTGGACTCAGATGACACTCGCATCGTGAAGAAGCACTTCCGGCTGACGGACATGAGAGTCACCCCTTTATCGACGAAGTAGGAGCACGGAGATTGGGCCACCTTTCGCCGATTGGATCGAAGTGAGTACGGTCACTTGTTCATGACCGTGTTGGTGTACTAGCTGGTAATTGCAATGCGCGGCAATGTGCGGGACAGCTGCATCTGGTACAGCTGGTGAGCGATTCGATACCGGATAGGGACGTGAGTGCGGTTGGCGACGACCGTGCGGGCTGGAGGGAGCAATGGGGGGACCCACCAGTCGGTTTTGTAACTAGATAATGCAAAGGCGCGAATCGTGTCGGCAACAGAATCGCCATTCCAGAGGCATCACAGACCGCTGAGAGTCAACCTCTATAGGTCAGAGTACGGAAGTATCGCCTTGGAGGTGAACGAGTCTGAGGGCCAGAAAGGCACCATGCCCGCGAGTCCATCGAAGTTAACGGGGACTCGTTCATGTTGCGCCTGAAATCATACCTGCACCACAGTACATACACATACGCATGTTTCCGGAAAGGGTCGAGAAAGGGGCAAAGTCCGCTGGAGCGGGCTCACACTCCGATTGAGACGGCAGCGTCGACGGTTGCGTGACAGGCCAGCCGGATTGGGAAGCTCAATTGGCCAGCCAGTAACCGCATCGAGTGTGTGGCCGACGCGCCCGCATTCGGAGACTATTCAAGCCAGAGCCAGCCCGACGCCCGCGATGCGCAAGGATCGCGGTCGGCCCCCGGCCTCCAGGCTCGCTCCGCTAACCCGCCATTTGCCGTTCCGCCGTGCCCTTGGCGATTGCCGAACTGCCGGCTCGTCCGCGGCAAAGGCGGCCAAGCCTTCGCATGCCACTCGAACCCACGGCTGGCGTGCCTTCCACCAGAGTTTTGACCGAAGCGAAGACTCTCCGACGAAGGAAGTTTCCGGGTTACTTCCCGGAGCGGCCAAACAAGACTTCGGCCTCGGGAGTCTCGACAGAGAGTTGTCCTACGTGCCCCTCAGTCCTCGCCGGAAGAGAGAAATGTTCGAGACCAAGTCTCGATAGCCGCTCTTCAGCGCTCCCTCCCTGAAACGCCAGAGAATAAGCGCGATCAATGCGATCGCCCCAGACCACTCCACGAACAGGATCGCCGGCGACTCAGAGGCTGACAGGTTTACGGGCAGCGTAAGCCCAAGACTGATGAGCACCACATCCACGGCGATGCCCAAGATCGTTGTGACCACGATCACCGCGACCGTGTAGATGGATGCGAACCGGGCACTGAACTGGCTGACCATGATGGCAATGGTTCCAGAGTTGGTCGCCGGTCCGGTCATTAGGAAGATGAGGGCCGCCCCCGGGCTCAGCCCCTTCGCCACCAATGCCGCGGCAATCGGCGTGCTGCCCGAGGCACAGATGTACAGCGGGACGCCGATCATGACCATCACGGGGTACGAGAGCCAGCGAGCGTAGTCGTTCGCCATCAAGTCCGCTGGGATTGCAAGGTACAGGATTGCGCCAAAGCCGATCCCCACCAGCAACGCAAACAGGATGTCATCAGCGACTTCGACAAACCCGTAGCGGAAGATGTGCTTGGCCACCTTGCCGAGCGTGAGCGGCTCGCGCTCCGCTGCATTGCCAGTCCCTCGCGTTCCCTCCGCGAGAGAAGTAGCTGCGACACCAGAGCGAGCGGGGCGACTAGACCGTGTCAGACTGCGAATCCAATCGGCGATGAGCCGCCGGAAGTCTGCTGGGCTCACGTAGCATTCGTCCGTGCCAATGGACAGGGCCACGTGACGCCCTTGCCCGTGATCTTCGCAGTGGTCGCACTCGTCTTCGCGATGCCCGTGGACGTGGCCGTGAGAGATGCTGGCCTTCTCCTCGTGGGAGTCGTCGCGGATCAACCCGATGCAAGCAACACCGGCCACTACCGCTGTGATGAAGCTCACGACCGGCCTCACGACTGCGGCAACAATCCCGAAGAACGCGTGGGTGACAAGGATGGAGTCGGCCCCGGTCTCAGGTGCAGTGATCAGAAAAGACATGCAGGACGAGCGGGAAGCGCCCTTCTTGCGCATCTCCGCCACGACGGGGACTACCGAGCAACTGCACAGGGGGATGGGGACGCCGATTGCCGCACTTGCGCAGACCGATCGCAGGTTGTCCCGGCTCAGCCATCGCAGCACGGCACTGCGCGAGATCAGGACATGAATCAGGCCGGCGAGCAGGAGCCCGACCATCAGCATGGGGGATAGGACCAAGAACGATCCCCAGAGGAAGTCCAAGAGCTGGACGGCCGTGTCTACCATCGAGGGAGAGGCCTCACTAGCCACCGAATGCGGCTGTTCCGGCGGTCGAACGTGCGCAGCTCACACTGACCTGCCATCTCGAAGCAGAGGCGCGGGGCGCCATCAGGCCCACCGCCCCCCATAGTCTCGCACGGCATTCCCGTCTGTCGGGCGAGCCGGTGCCCATTCCGAGAAATGGTCGGCGAGCGCCTCCCGGCGGACAAGGTCTCGCAAGGCAGGAAGAGGCCGAACGCGGCGAGCCCGACCGACCGGACGGGCGTCGGGACGCCACGACCCAACGCTAATCCGTCGTCACCCAGATTGGCGACGACCAAGCCACGTTCCCGTCGGCCTGCTGCACGCGCACGTAGTAGTAATCCTCCCCAGCCGCCTTCTCGGCATCCTCGAAATCGAACTCAATGTCCTGCGGGAGGATCTGGCGAGTGTATACGAACTCCTGATTCTTGATGATGTCCACCTGTCGGATTCGTGTCGTGCCAAGCACCTTGACCGTTAGGCGGAACGGCCCTTCGGCCTTGAGGATGTCTCCTTGGAGGTACTCCCTGCCATTTGCCTCCAGACGGTAGTCCAAGACGATATTGTCCGTGGCTCCGTAGCTGTGCCGCTGTTTCATCGCGTCCAGAAGGCCCTCGCGAGTGAAGTCCTCGGCGATGGTGCAGGCATACGAGTAGTGGGTCGAGAGGTGGTCCGACGCCACCTGCACACCGAGCTTGTAGCCCTTGGCCCAAGCGTTCCAGACGTAGCCGGCCGGCTGGAAGCCGCCAGCTTGCATGGTCGGCCGCTCCCGGTGGGCGGCCAGCGGTGCGCCCTCATACTCCGCGGAAACTCGGTCTCCCTGGAAGATCTCGACCAGCGGTTCGACCTCCGGGTCGTTGTCGCGCCAGTCCGTTCCCATTCCGGTCGCCGACGTATGCGAGATCGCGATTCCCCCATTACCGCGCAAGTACTCGTAGAGACGACCGGCCCCGCTGGCGTGGTTGGACTCCTCGGGCAGGATTGGGAGGGTCGGTGTCCCGCGCTTGGGTAGCAGGATGTTCCGGTGGCCATCCGGATAGCGCACGGAGCGCTCGTAGCCGTAGAAGGGTTGGAACCGGCCGCTCACCGAGAACACGTCCACAACCTGCTGCAACACCCAGTTGATGTAGGGATTGTCCGGCCCGCCGCTGAAGTTGTGCTCGCTGACCAGGAGATAGTCAAGGCTTGCCGCGTCGAGGGCGTACCGGTACGTCTGGAACAGCGAACCGTCGTTGTTGCCGTCCATCGAGAACTCGGTGTGGCGGTGCGTGTCCCCCCGGTATATCCGGTAGGTCTTTCCTTGCGAGTTGATCTCGTAACCGCGCACCCGCTCAAGATCCCTCGCCTCTGTGGGCGCGACGTCATGGAAGAGAACGACGCGTTCCGGCCGGATCCTAAGTGCCGGGGGAGCCGCGCCGCGGCCGAGGGCGGGCAACCGGGCCGCGTACACGTCGTTGTGGCGGTACAGGAATCCCTCCCAGTCGCGCCCATCAGAGGGCCAGGCAGCGACCAAGCTTCCGTCTTCGTCTGCCACGACCCCCCAGCGGACGTCCTGACGGCCGTAGCTGTTCGGGATCTCATACGGGAGAGTCCATCGACCGCCGTCAAGCGTGGAACCCCAGATCGTCCAGGCGGCGCGGTGCAGAGGCGTGTCGTCCGGCATGTCGCGCTGTCGGATCGTGCGGTGTCGGCCGAAAAGCCATACGCGACCGTCGCCGTCCGTCGCCAATCTCGGGAAGTCGTTGTGCCGGGCGTCCATGTGGGGAGCCAGCGAAGAATTGATGTCTCCCTCCGGTATGTGCCACTCGATCCCGTCCTTGACCGCCACGCGCACCAAGCGGTACTCGTACAGCAGCGTACCCTCGACCGGCAGCAGGAATCCCGTGTCCTTCCCCCAGTTGAGGCCGCTCTCGTTCCACGCTGCCCAGAGGCGGTTCTGGCCGTCTACCGCCAGCGATACGTGCGCCTCGTAGAGCGGCGTCCCGGCGACCGGCTGAGGGCCGGCGTCCCAACGATCGCCACCCCAGGAACGGACCATGACGTCATAGTTCCCCTCGCCGTAGCTGTCCCACCCCACGTGCACTTCGCCGTCGTGTCCGGCTACAACGTCCGGTTCCCAGTCGTTTGCGTCCGATGACGATACTCGCTGCGTCGGCGCCCATTCCCCGTCCACAAAGCGACGGAGGAGAATGTCCGACTGGCCGTCCCGGAAGCCCTGCCACACCAGCCAAACCGTGCCGTCCGTGGCCGTGGCCATACGCGGCAGGACATCTGGCTGAGGCTCCTCGGTCAGGCGCACGGTGGGATTCCAAGATCCCTCGCGCAGCGCCCGCCCGTACAGGTCAAAGTTGCCGTTCCTCTGCTGAGCCCAGACGTACCAAACCGTACCGTCCCCTGCCCTGCCCATTTGGACGATGTGAATGTCACCGGAGGCCTCGCTGACTGTCTCGATCGGGCCCCAGCCATCGCCCTCCATCGCGCGGGTGAAGACATCGCTCGCACCGTCCTGGAAGGCGACCCAAGCGACGCGTACTGGGCCGCCAGGCCCGCCAAGCACGGATACGAAGTCATCCTCGTGCCCCTCCCCGGCGAGCCTCTCTACCGTGGGTACCAAGTCAACTACCGCCGCACCGTTGAGGAATGCCTGTGGCTCAGCCAAGTTGACGTCTGCCACTGCGAACTCAAACTCACCCTGGGCCGTATTGATCCGAACCCTTGCGCCATCCCCGCCACGGACCTCGACTATGACCCCAGGAGTCCAAAGGTAGGGCTCCACCGGCCGGTCCGGCAGGTTTTCGTACGCCCGCCAGTTGTAGTTCACGCCAACGCGAGTCGAGAATCTCCAAGCACCCGACTCTTCGACACTATTCTCAGGTCTTGGGCGCCAGTCGTACACGCGGACCAGATCTCCTCCGGTCACGGAGGCTGAACCATCCCAGTGTGTTTCTACGGTGTCTAGAAGTCCGAAGCGGACCCGTACAGACGTGATGTCTTGGGCAATCAGGGGTGTGCCGAGGGCCAGCGCGAGGGCGCAAACTACGGCCGGGATGTGACGCGGGAATCGGCGGTACATGGGAATCTTCGCTCGGTTTGGAGCGCCCGCATTCTAGCAATCAGAGCCCTCCGGGCCGGATGGCCAGCAGCGCTTGTACCAGTCCCCAGGGCGGGTCGTCTTGCTGCATCCCCAAACCCGCTAGGGCCCTGTTCCCCGGCTGGCGTCCGCTGCGAGTGTTCCAGCAGGCGCGGAACGCGCCGACGGCACATCAGTTGATTCACAGCCCGGATGCCGGACGATCTATGTACCGGGTCCTGCTAGTGCCTCGCTGTAATCAGCTGCCGCAGACCAACGGCGGTTGCGGAGGAGCCCCACGAACAAGGTAGCCAGCGTAGGAGTCTTGAGCTCCGAATCGATTGCCGTGGCCCCGACCGTTAGATACATTATCCGTCGAGAACGCCTGACGCCCAGAACGAGCAATAATGATTGGCGCTGGATTGAGACTTGAGGCTGCAGCCGCGCGGACGGCGTTCCGAACGCTGACAGCCGTACGCCGCCTGCGATTCGGGGCCCTGCTCGTCTTTGGCCTTGCCGGCGGATTCGCACACGGCCTCCGTGCCCAAGCGACTGAATTCGCTGTAGCTGCACAAGCGGATCGGCGGATCCTCGATCAATACTGCGTTGTCTGCCACGGCGGCGACGACGCAACGGCGGGCCTCCGGCTCAACAACGCCGACCTCGGGAGCGTGGACAGGGCTCCAACTATGTGGGAGCAGGTCGTCCACAAGCTCCGCACGGGCACAATGCCGCCAGCGGGCATGCCACAACCCCCGACATCGGAGCGGGAGGCGTTCCTTTGGGCTCTCGAGAGATCTCTGGACGACCTTGCCGAGAGGAATCCGAATCCCGGGCGAACTGAGTCCCTCAGGCGCCTGAACCGCACAGAATACCGAAACAGCATTCGGGACCTCCTCGCAGTCGACGTCGACGTCGAGGCGTTCCTGCCCCACGATGAGAGTGGCCACGGATTCGACAATGTCAATCTCGGCGACCTCTCGCCCACACTCCTAGATCGGTATATCTCGGCCGCCCAGAAGATTGCGCGCCTGGCGGTGGGGGCCACGGCCTCTTCGCCCCAGACCCAAATTGTCCGGGTAAGGCCCGATGTCACTCAGGAGCGGCACGTCCCCGGCCTGCCGATCGGCTCGCGGGGCGGCGTGTCGATTGCCTTCCAGTTTCCCCAGAACGGTCAGTACGAGATCCAGATCTGGCTGACTCGGAACCGGAACGAGGAAATCGAGGGACTGAGCAGGGCGCATGATGTGCACCTGCTCCTGGATCGCGAGCGCGTCCAGACCTTCCAGGTGAGTCCTCCAACGGACCGGATCGACCACTCCCAAGTGGACAAGCATCTCAAGATTCGGCTTAATGTCGAGGCCGGTCCGCACGACGTGGCGGTCACGTTCCCAAAGACCCAGTCGTCGATGCTCGAGACGATGCGCCAGCCCACGCAGTCGCGATTCAACATGCACCGGCATCCGCGCACCGCGCCGGCCGTGTTCCAGGTCGGGGTGACGGGGCCCTACGAGGCCCGAGGTGCGGGCGATACTCCCAGCCGGCGCAGGGTTTTTCTCTGCCGGCCGACGGCGGCCTCCGACGAGGAAGCCTGCGCCATCCGGATTGTCGCCACCCTCGCGCGGCGAGCATTCCGGCGGGCCGTCAGTGATTCGGATGTAGCCGGTCTGATGGCCTTCTTCCGGAAAGGCCGTGACGCCGCGGACTTCGATGCAGGAATCGAGAGAGCGCTCGCAGCGCTACTCGTCAGCCCAGAATTCCTGTTCCGAACCGAGTTGGAGCGTGATGGCACTGAGCCAGGCGACTCGTATCCCGTGAGCGGTTTCGAGCTGGCTTCCCGGCTGTCGCACTTCCTCTGGAGCAGCATTCCGGACGACGAATTGCTGGCAGCCGCCGAGCGCGGCGAGCTCGGAACGGCGGCGGGACTCGAGCAGCACGCCCTGAGAATGCTGGCTGACCCTCGCTCGTCAAACCTTTCCCGGAACTTTGCCGGGCAGTGGCTTCACCTCCGCAGCTTGGAGTCGTTCTCGCCTGACGCGAGGCTGTTTCCGGACTTCGACGACAACCTTCGCCAGGCGCTTCGAGAGGAAACGGAGCGGTTCGTCGAGAGCGTCCTCCGAGAGGATCGCAGTGTGCTTGACCTCATCCGGGCGGACTACACGTTTCTGAACGAGCGCTTGGCAAAGCACTATCGCATCTCGGGGATCTACGGGTCCCGGTTCCGGAGGGTAGAGCTCGACGATCGAAGCCGACGCGGAGGCCTCCTCCGGCACGGCAGCGTGCTGACTGTCACGTCCTATCCGACCCGCACGTCCCCCGTGTTGCGCGGAACTTGGATTCTGGAGAACATCTTCGGCGCTCCGCCGCCGTCTCCGCCGCCGAACGTGCCGGCACTCGACAATCCGGTCTCCGCCAAGCTCCCGATGCGCGAGCGCCTGAGCGCCCACCGCGACAACCCGGCCTGCGCCAGCTGCCATACGACCATTGACCCCGTCGGATTCGCCCTGGAGAACTACGATGCCCTCGGAAGATGGCGCGACTATGACAACGGCGTGCCCATCGACGCCACGGGAGGCCTGCCGGGAAGCGGCGCGACGGACCGGGGAGCCGCTGGCCTCGAGGATGCCCTTCTGGAGCGGCCCGAACTCTTCGTCGGCACTCTCACCCGCAAACTCCTCACCTTCGCGCTCGGCAGGGGCGTAGAACACTTCGACGCACCGGCGATTCGCGGGGTTCTTCGCGAGTCTGCACCGGAAGGGTACCGCTTTTCGACTCTCATTCTCGGTATCGTGAAGAGCGTACCGTTCCGCATGAGGGAGGCGACATGATCATCACGAAGAAGGCCCTGCCCCGGCGGACGTTCCTCAGGGGAATGCATGCGAGCCTAGCGCTCCCCCTCCTCGACGCGATGATCCCTGCGGCAACCGCGCTGGAAAAGACGCCAGCCAAGCCCGTGCCCCGCCTAGGATTCGTCTTTATCCCAATGGGGTGCGACCACTCGCGCTGGACGCCCAGCGCCGGCCCAGGACTCGGCGAGCTTTCCCCAATCCTCCGCCCTATGGAGAGCGTTAAAGACGACCTGATCGTGTTCACGAACTTTGACCTCAAGAACGCGTACCCAGGAACGCACTCCACCTCGAACTCGGCATTCTTGAGCGCTGCGTTTGCCAAGCACACAGAGAGCTCGGACTACTACTTGGGCACGACCGTGGACCAGCACGCGGCCCGCGAGATTGGCAAGGACTCGCAGCTCCCGTCCCTCGAACTCTCGATGGACCTGCTCCAGACCGTGGGGCAGTGCAACAACGGGTACGCGTGCGTCTACCAGAACAATCTCTCGTGGTCGTCGCCGACCACGCCGCTGCCGTCAGAGGCCCATCCGAGAACCGTGTTCGAAAGGCTCTTCGGAGAAGGGGGCAGCATCGATGATCGGCGCGCGGCGCTGAGGGAGCGGGCCAGCTTGCTCGACTGGGTGCGCGACGACATAACCCGCCTCAAGAGGAAGCTCGGCCAAGAGGACCGCAGGCGCATTGACAGCTATCTGTCGAGCATTCGAGAGGTCGAGCGACAGATCCAGCGGGCCGAGGCCGTTGCGGCCGACAACCCACTCCCTGACCTTGACCGCCCGCAGGGAGTGCCGGCGGCGTATCGGGACCACGCGAGGCTGATGTTCGACCTCCAGCTGCTGGCGTACCAAGGAGACATCACCAGAGTGATCACGTTCCAGCTTGCGCGTGAGCTGAGCGGGCGCACCTATCCCGAAGTCGGCGTACCCGATCCGCACCACCCTCTGAGCCACCACGGCAATGATCCCGAGAAGGTCGAAAAGATCTCCCGGATCAACAGGTTCCACGTCTCGCTGTTTGCCGAATACCTGGAGAAGCTCAAGGCCACGCCGGATGGCGACGGGTCCCTGTTGGACCACGTCGTTCTTCTGTACGGGAGCGGAATGGGCAATCCCAGCACACACGACCATGACAACCTTCCCGTCCTCGTCGCCGGAGGAGCATCCTGTGGCGTGCGAGGAGGCCGGCACGTACGGTTCGACGAAGGCACGCCACTTGCGAACCTGCACCTGACACTGCTTGATCGCGTCGGGGTGCGGCTCGACTCCTTTGGCGACAGCAATGGCAAGATCGACGACCTGTTCCAAGCAGTCCCGGTTTGATGACCTCATGGCACGCAGGCCGCCATTTCCGCCCGAGCGACAAGCGCTGAGACACGCTCAAATCGCATGGATCCCGTTGCTGGCGGTCGTGCTCGCCAGCAGTGCCCAAGCTGCAACGCGCGCACTTCTTGCGGACTTGGCCGAGGCTCGCGATTTTCAGACGGTCCAGAGGATGCTCGAATCCGGAGCCGACCCTAATGCGCCCCAGTTCGACGGCACGACTGCGCTGCACTGGGCTGCCTACCACGACGACACCGCCACCGCAACGGTCCTGCTGGAGGCCGGGGCCGACGCGGACGCCAGGAATCAATACGCCGTTCCTCCCCTAGCCCTCGCCTGCACGAACCGCAACGGGCACTTGGTCAGGCTCCTTCTCAATGCGGGCGCAGACGCCGACGCCGCACTCGCGGGCGGCGAGACCGTTTTGATGGCGGCATCGCGTGCTGGCGCGCTTCCGGCCGTCGAGGCCCTTCTCGCAGCCGGGGCCGATGTCGAGGCCGAGGAGCGGAACGGCCAGACTGCTCTCATGTGGGCAGCGGCTGAAGGACATGCCCCAGTCGTGGACGCCTTGCTGCGTGGGGGGGCTGACATCCGGCGGACGCTGGACTCGGGTTTCAACGCGATGTTGTTCGCGGTGCGGGAGGGCCGCAGCGAGGTTGTTCGAGTCCTGATTCGTGCAGGGGTGGACGTGAACGAACCGCTGCACCGTAGGAAGCGCCCGCAGTACCAGCACGCCAACAGCGGCATGAGCCCACTGCTGCTGGCCATCGAAAACGGGCACTTCGAACTTGCCGTGATGCTGCTGGAGGCAGGTGCCGACCCGAATGACGAACGGACCGGCTTCACACCGCTGCATACGGTCACCTGGGTCCGAAAGCCAAAGGTGAGCGACTACGGCAGCGACCCGGCTCCGGAAGGGTCCGGCAACCTTTCGTCGCTGCAGTTCGTGCGGACGCTTGTGGCAATGGGCGCCGACGTCGATGCGCGACTGAAGGCTGGCAAGCCCCAAGCGCCCAAGATCAACCGCCAGGGCGCCACTGCGTTCCTGTTTGCGGCGGACAAGGCAGACGTTCCGCTAATGAAGGTCCTGCTGGATCTGGGGGCCGACCCGTTCCTGCCAAATGTAGAAAACACTACGCCGCTGCACGTAGCGGCGGGACTGGGGACCACGGCCCCTCTCGAGGAGGCAGGCACGGAAGAGGAAGCGTTCGAGGCCACCGAACTCCTGCTCGGGCTGGGAGCCGACATCAACGCCGTCGACGACAACGGGGAGACTGTCGTGCACGGGGCTGCCTACGGCAGCTTTCCCACCGTCCTCAAACTGCTCGCCGACAGCGGTGCAGACCCCTCGCTTTGGAGCCGCCCGAACAGGCACGGCTGGACTCCGCTGTACATCGCCGAGGGTTATCGGCCCGGGAACTTCAAGCCTTCCCCGCGGATGATCTTGGCGATACAAGCATTGATGGCCAAGCACGGCCTGTCCACGGAAGGCGTGAGGCCCCGGCACATCGGCACTTACGAGAAGGCTCGACTCGCCGCCCAGCAGTCGCGCTGACGTCATCCAGTCGCGGAAGGCTGGCCCATTACGAGTGCTCTGAGGCGGGCGGGAGCGATTCCACGGACAGGCCTAGCAGTCGAACCCTCGCTGGCCTCCAGTCGGTCCTGCCAGAGCGCTCAGAGCGCGCGCTGCGATGCCTGAGTCCGTGCCGTGGCGGCAGAATCAGGCACGCCGTCGCCGAGCCGCGGAACAGCCAGTGCCAGAGAACAGCCTCGGAGTCGATCCGCCAGGTTTCCGCGGTGAAGCCCCGCCCAGACGGTCCCGCCCCGTCTCCCTGCTCGCCGGCGCAGGCCTGGAATGCGCACCGGGCAATGGTGAATCTCCGTCAGTACTTCGAACGCTCCCGATTCATGCTGTGGAGTACTCGAGCAATGCAATGTCGCCCACGACTTTCTTCACCCTGAGTGCCAGCGTCTTGCCAAGCGCCTGCTCCCCATTCTTGAGTTCCGCAGCCGCAGTTTCGCCCTCTGCGGCTTCGACGCGAATCAACTGACCCTTGACGCGAACTTCCACCTGCATCCCGGGGCGCGATGTCTGTGCGATCCGCGAGCCGCCCGCCACCTTCCTTGCCAAGTGAACATGCAACGCGCACTCGTCAGGGACCCAATCCATTTCGGCATGCCCAGCGAATCCGTCCTTTGCGATCAGCACGGTCAGCGGATGATGCCCGTCGGGCAGGTCAAGGTCCGCCCGGCCGTCAAGTCCCGTGACGGACGCAACCCTCCTGCCATCGGGCAGGATTGCCGACACGTCGGCTCCGGAGACCGGGCCGGACCCGGCAAAGATCTCTACCGTCCAGGAAACTTGTGGTGGCGTCGCCGTCCGCACCGAGCGCCATGGCACGATCCTTGCGTCAGAGCGCCGTTGAAAGTCAATGCCTCCGTACACCAAGACGACCTCGGGCCTAGGGCGGACCCCGCTTAGAACCGTCCGCACGCGCCTCGCGTTATTCAGCAGCCTGGACCTAGGAGTGGCAGCTGACTTGGCCTCGATTAGGGTCACTGCGTCACGGTCGTCGACAACGAGGTCGACTTCGACGCCATTGCTGTCCCGGTAGAACGAAAGGCCACCAGCCTGGCTGGAATGCGTCCGATGCTTGAGGACCTCCGAGACGACCCAAGTCTCGAACAGTGCTCCGCGCAAGGGGTGGGTGCGGAGTTGCCCCGGCTCGCGGATTCCCAGCAACCAACAGGCCAACCCCGTGTCGTAGAAGTAGAGCCTGGGCATCTTCACTAGGCGCCTGCGGAACTTTGCGTGGAAGGCCGGCAGGTGAAAGGCGATGAATCCCGCCTCCAGGATGCTGAACCATGCTTTCGCAGTTGGCTGCGAGATCCCGCAGTCGCTGGCCAAGCCGGAGTATTTGAGCAGCTGCGCCGTGCGGCCGGCACACAGTTCCACAAAGCGCTGGAACGCAGACAAGTCCCCGACGCGGGTGATCCGCCGCACGTCCCGCTCGACGTAGGTGGCGACGTAGGAGCTGAGCCACGCGGACGGGTCTAGCTGCCGGTCGAAGATTCGGGGATAGCCTCCCTTGAAAATGGCCTCCTCAAGGTCCGCGGGAGGCTCTGGGAAGCGCCGGATCTCGTCCCAAGAGAGAGGTAGCAGCTGGTGCATAGCCGTCCTGCCGGCCAGCGACTGGCTGACCGACTCCAAGAGCGCGAGGTTCTGAGACCCGGTCAATATCCATCTGCCGGCGACCGGGGCCTCGTCGATGGTGCTCTGGAGGTACGAAAGGAGGTCGGGTACCCTCTGCACCTCGTCTAGCAGTGCGCCCCGTGGGAACTGCGCCAGAAAGCCCCGTGGATCCTCTTGGGCGAAGGACCGCTGGTCGGGCTCCTCGAGGGAGCGGTAAGGATGATTCGGGAATGTCGACCGGCACAGCGTCGTCTTTCCGCTTTGCCTAGGGCCGGTAAGCGTTATTGAGGGTGCCCAAGTGGCCGCTTGCTGCAATTCGGATCTTAAATTTCGAATTATCATATCGCTAGCACTATTGACATAGTATAAGTCAAAATCATATTTTTGATTAGCATGATAACGGCCCGCAGGAAGCGGCCTACTGCCCGCAGTGGGCGAGGACCGGGCTCCGCGCACACCGCCGACACTGCCTGTCGCGATGGGCGGGATGCTCGGAGCGGAAGGGTCCGGGCAGCAAACTCAGGCCCGATTGAGCAATCGGAGAGCGTTGCCGGAGAGAATCTTGCCAGCGACTTCCCTAGCCTGGGCCAGCCGACGCACGGCCGCCAAGCCCTTGGACCCGATGCAGGTGTCACCCTCGCCGACGCTGTCGTTGCAGTCGCTGGCCCACAGTAGGCGGTCCTGGTGGCGCTCCAAGAATCCGATCGCGTGCTCCTCGTCCCGCAGCATGGAATTGAGTCCGGAGCCGGCGGACAGATCGCCGTACATGTTCGGGTAGTCGGACAGCAGGCGATCCGTGATCCCGCCCTGCGTGACCGGAGTCTTCGGGTACATCACGGCTTGCTCGTGGTTCGCGTCGATGTTCCCCCACCAAGTCTGGGCGTGGCCTATGAAATCCACGTCCGGGAACTTCTCCAGCATTCGGTGAAAGCGCTCGATCCCCATGTTGTATGCCTCGTGCTGGAAGTGGATCAGCACGGGAACGGCATAGTCGCGGGCGATAGAGTAGACCAACTGCATCGGCTCGGAATCGCACTCCACCGGGAACTTCTGCTCTCCGATGCCCTTGGCGCCCATGTCGAGGTATTTCTCGAGTACTTGCTGGGTCTCCGGTAGGTCGGGGAGCTCATTCGCGAAATAGACGAAGCGGTCCGGGTGCCGCCGGGCCAAGGAGACAACTGCGTCGTTCCCGGTCGCATCGGCCGCCAGTCCAAAGCGGGACCCCGCCGGCAGCAGGACGGTCAGGTCGACGCCCAGCGTGCGCTGGTGCGCGACCAGTGCGTCGTCTGCCCTGCCGCTGTAGTTGGTGTGCTGGTGGAAGTCTACGACGTCGGGTATCGATTCGCGAACTGGGGCCTGACCTTGGGGATCGTGTATCGAACAGGCGGCCGCAAAGGTCGCTCCGATGCCAGAGGCAATGAACTTACGCCGATGCACTTCCGCTTCTGGTGGATATCTTAAGGCAGCATGGTCGGGAGTTGGTAACCGAGACGGGGTTCGAGGCGAACGCGACGGTCAATCTGGACGCCTACATTGGGCTTGCGCCATTTCCGGCGATTTCCCTAGAACTCTCGGGCAACGTCTCTGTCAAGGCCGAACCAAGGGTGAGTAGTGGTTCGATGACACCGTCGAATTCCGTACTTGGAATCATCGTCTTGCCAGTTCGGGCTCCCTCCTAAGAGTTCCGTCTCCAAGCACGCCTGATCAGCCGCCCATAGCGACCAGGATACTCTTCAACTTGAACCAGCTCAGAAGTCGATTCATCGTTTCTGCCGAAAAAGCCAGACCCAGATCCTGGGGGTGGGGTCGCATTGCTGGCTAGAACTGGAGGTTATCCAGCCTTTCTCCGGATCATCCCCTTCATAGACGAAGGCGTGGGTGGCGGAGCCGTGCCTAACGCCGTCCATCGCGGTCAGCTTGATGTTACCGCCGACTTCAGCGAGTCGGTCAAAGATCTGTTGGCTGAAAGCGTATGGCACGGTCGGATCGTCGGTCCCATGGAAAGCCCAGACTGGAACGTTCTTGAACTTCGCCGGGTCTTTCCATGGAGCTAGCCCGCCGGCGCTTGGAATGGCTGCGGCAAACCGTTTCGGATCCGTCCAAATCGCATTCCAGCTGCCAAAGCCTCCCATGGAATGTCCCAACACGTAGACCCGGTCGGTATCGATCGGGAATTCCCTCGCCATTTGATCCAGCAGTAGAAATGTCATGGTCAGACTGCCGGTGGACAACTCAGACGCGTCAGAGAGTCGCGCCTGAACAAAGGGCTGCCAGATCTTCGGCAACTGTGCGATGGTTTCAGGTGTCATTTCCGGCGGGCGTTCATTGAATGCCGCCCAGGATGACCAAGATTGCGGCGTGACCACGAAACAGGGAAACGCGGCGCGCCATTCCGGATCGGCGAAGGTGGCTGACCAGGGGCGGAGGGAGCTGAGGTTGTCGTCCCCGATACCGGCTCGGCCGTGCAGGTTCAGAATCAGTGGGTAGCGAACACCGTCCTCGATCTCAAGCGGTTCGACCAGTCGATAGGGCATTCCGTAGAAGTCTCTGGGAGCGAACACGGCCACGGTTGCAGGCTTGAGATTCGTTCCCTTGTTACGGCGGCTCCGCGGATCGCTGCTGGACTGAGCGCACAGGGCCAAGGTCAAGAGGGAGAAGAGGAAGAGGTGGAAGACTCGGTTCATGGACAATGTGGGCGAGCGTGGAGCGTTCTCCGTTACCGAATGCGCCAGCACGGCTACGAGGCCTACCGGGACGTCGGGAGTCCAGATCGGTTCGTTGCCCAGTCCCGAGTGCAGAACGGGGATTGCGCGATCCACTGCGATGGATCCCGGTGCTCTGGACCACGAAGAGTACGATCGCTATGTTGGGAAGATTCGCGGAGAGTCCCGTGATGTCCCGGATTCACCCAAGGAACATTGCTCGCGGTCCGAGCACCCGGCCTGGGACTCCCGGATGAGGTGGGGGGACGGTGCGCGTCAGGGTGAGCGGCTGCGAACCGGCGAGGGCTGCAAAGTGGAGGTCGGGGGTGCGCTGGGGCATATCCGCATTGTGTGACGCTGACCCCGAATACAGTACCGTTCGAGAGCGCCCTACTGCTCCGGAATAGCCCGGGATGGGTCGCAAGGAGCCGGAGATCGGCTCTCAAAGCCGGTGGAACGGGACAGTCTGGCGGGGTTGGAGGGCGGTTCCGGCGAGGTGTGGAGGCAGGAGCGGCGGCGCCGGGGCGGAACCTGCAGGCGAGGAGCGAGCAGTGGCTACTGTGCTACTGAACGGAGGCTGTGAGAGGAGCGGGAATTCGCATCAAGGACGAACATTCTGCGCACAGGCTCTCTACGTGTCTCCATCTTCGTTCCCTTCAGCCGTTGCTGGGGCAATGCGATCGAACAGCCTCATGCCGGCACACCCTGTCATGAGCCACCCAGCCAGACCGTCGAATCAGCGACATCCAACCATGCCACGGCAAGTCGGCGGCCTCGCCTTGGCCATCAGGGCACCATGAATGCTACCGCGCCCAACCCGATTGTGATGCGAAAGACGAGTAGGGCCCCAATATGACGTTGGAGGCTCAATTGGTCGGACAGCATCGGGGAGTATCCGGCGGACTCTCGGCCGGCTTCCCCTCCAATGCTCGCGGCACGAATGCCGCGAGTGCGCGCCTTCAGTAGTCCACGAGGGCTTGACCCCGACCGTCCCTCAGGAAGCGCTCCACAGACTCGACTAGCTTGGGGAGTTCGAACTCGATGGCAGCCCAGACAACGTCCCTGCTCATCTCGTGATATGTGTGAACAAGGCGGTTCCGCGTCGCTGAGACTGCAGCCTAGGGCAGTTCGGGCATCCATCTGCAAGTGTCCGGAGTGAGGCGGCTAGCCGGCTCGCCAACAACCTTCGCCCGCTAGACCTAGACGAGAAAGAAATCCCGGTCGGTATCGAAATCCGCCCGAGTCCAACCGGAAGCCTCCTTCATGGCTGCCCGAGCCCAATCAAGAATGTCCAGTAGCAGTGCTCTGTCCTTCGACATACTGCACCTCGGCCGTGTCAAGCACGGAATGTCGGAAATGGCGGCTCAGTTCCGCCGCCACCTCGAGATCCACGTTGCGCCCGCCAAACGGGGACGGCAGGCTCATCTCCATGCCTGCGTAAGCGAACAGCCCGGGAAGCGACCGGGAGAAACTCTACCAGCACGCCAATGTCGCTGTCGGGTCGGAAGTCGACCCATAGCGCCGAGCCGGACACAGACTGCTTGGCTATCCCGTTGGTCCGGCAGAACTCCGCCAGCTTCTCCCGGTCGACAGAGACTCAAGTGTTTGTGGTCGTGTCCACATCCTACGCTGGCATTGCAGATTCCAGCGATTTCGCGGCGGACGAGCCTGACGAGATGCAGTTGACTTTGGTCCCGCCAAGGCCACCCTGCAGGCGGCCTCGCCAGTAAGCCATTCGGGGCCGGCGCGAGCAGATCAGCGCCTCAGCACAGTGCAATCGTCGGGCATATTTGTTGGAGCGGACCCCGACGGGCTGTTGCCCGCCTGCGCGGCTGTCCGCCCGCCCAGCGGGACGCTGCGCCGGAAAAGGGCAAGACGGTAAGCGCGCCAGGGGCTATTCCGTGCTCAGGAGGCGGAAGCCGTGATGGCAGTCGCGAATGCCGGCTTCGTCGTCGAGGCGCTACGGAGCTCGGCCGCTCTTCGCGTTGTGGTCCCAGCAGCCTGACGAACGCACGGACCCTGATTCCATAGGATTGTAGGGATGGCTGCAGCACAACGCTTGGAACCCGCCCGCACGACCTCCCTCAGCAGCGGCTTGACGGTGGTCACAGAGACGGTCCCGTGGGCCCGGTCCGTCTCGTTAGGGGTTTGGCTGAACGCTGGCTCCCGACATGAGGCCGATGCGGACAGCGGCATCACGCACTTTACCGAGCACATGGTGTTCAAGGGCACGGAGCGATTCACCGCTCGGGACATTGCCTGCGAGATCGACGGAATCGGCGGCCACTTGGACGCGTTCACCACGAAGGAGATGACCGCCTTCACGGCCCTCGTCCTGGACGAGCACTGGCCGCGAGCGTTCGAGATCGTTTCCGACATGGTTCAGACACCGACCCTAGCCAAGGCCGACATCGAGCGCGAGAAGGGGTTGTTCTCGAAGAGCTGAAGATGGACGAGGACAATCCGGACTTCCTGCTCTCGACCGTATTCGCGAAGAACTTCTGGCGCGGGCACGGCATGGCGCGCCCGGTGATCGGAAACTCCGAGTCCATACGCGGCTTTCGGCAATCCCGGCTGCGCAGCTTCTTCAACGAAACATTCCGGGCCCCTCGGATTCTGCTCGCCGCTGCCGGCAACATCGACCATGACGCTCTCGTCAGCGAGGCGGAGCGGCGCCTGTCAGGATTGGCCAGAGACGGCGCCGTCCAAGAGGCCAATCCGCCGAAGGCCCACCCAGGAATTGTCCTCCACGACAAGCCGTCCCTGGAGCAGGTACATGTAAGCATCGCGTTCGAGGCGTTCGGGGCGCGCGACCCACTGCGCTTCGCAGGGGCACTGCTGAGCACGCTCTTGGGGGGCGGTTTCAGCTCTCGCCTGTTCCAGAAGATCCGCGAGGAGGCAGGATTGGCATACTCGGTTTACTCCGACCTGTCCCTGTTCTCGGACAGCGGTTGCCTGTCCATCGGGGCCGGCACGGGGCGCGAAGCCGTCCTTCAGGTGCTTGAGCACGCCTTCCGAGAACTGCGGGACCTGAAGGACAACCTCGTGCCCGCTGCGGAGCTGCGACGGGTCAAGGAGCAGCTCAAGGGCGGCGTCGTGCTCGGACTGGAGGCCATGGGGAGCCGGATGGCCAGCTTGGCGCGCCAGGTCATGCTGCACGGACACGTCCGGCCGATCGAAGAGATCCACGAAGCGGTGGAAGGTGTCACCGCGCAGCAGTTGCGCGATCTCGCGCAAGAGTGGTTCCGGCGCGAAAGTGCAGCGGTATGCGTTCTAGGTGACCTTCGTGGCCTGCGGGTCGTTCGAGATCACCTGGCCTGCTGAGGAGACAGGCGATTCCCGGCCGGGCCCGGCCTACCTTGCGGGTACAATCGTGCCAGCCTCGGAGGCGGAAGTCGGTATGGGAGCAGCAAAGTACGTGCTATTGATCGCGGTCGCAGTCGGTCTCTCGGTCGGCGCTGTGCCAAGCGTGGCGCAGACGGCCGGAGAAGACCGCCCGAACATCCTGTTCATCTATACCGACGACCACTCGCACCGCACGGTGGGGGCTTACGATGAGTCCTATCCGTGGGTCAGGACGCCCAATCTCGACCGCCTCGCGTCCCAGGGAGTGCGCTTTGAGTACGCCTACATCGGCACTTGGTGCATGCCGTCCCGGGCCACTCTGCTGACGGGACACCACCAATTCGGCGTCCAGTCAATGCGCATGGTCGGCCCATACCCGGGCAGCACTTACGACCCGCAGCAGAGTCCCTTCTGGCCCAGTGTGTTCCGCAAGCATGGCTACTTCACCGCTCAGATCGGAAAGTGGCACACTGGCATTGACACGGGCTTCGGCCGGGATTGGGACTACCAGATCGTCTGGAACCGCCCGAAGTACACCGAGACGTCCGGCAACTACTACTACGACCAGCCAATCACGTACCACGGCGGCCGGACCGAAGTCCTCCGGCGCTACTCGACCGACCAATACACAGACTGGGCGGTGGACTTCATTGGGGGTGAGGGCCGTGACCAATCGAAGCCCTGGTATCTGTGGCTGTGCTACGGGGCGGTTCATGGACCGTTCACTCCCGCGGACCGGCACAAGCAGGCCTATCCCGGCATCGACTTCGACACTCCCGCGGACATCTTCCCGCCCAGACCGGGCAAGCCCGATTGGGCCCGCGACTTCAGCCTGTGGGAACGCGGCCCGAACGGCACCCCGATGCGCCGCGGCCGCACGCTGAGGGAGTGGACGCGCCAGTACCACCAAGGCGTGCTGGCCCTAGACGAAGGCATCGGAAGGGTGCTGCGGGCATTGGACGAGTCCGGCCAAGGGCAGGACACGCTGGTCATCTGGACGTCGGACCAAGGCTTCGCCTGGGGCCAGCACGGTTTCCAGAACAAGCTCGCGGCCTACGACGCTACGATCCGGTCTCCCCTGGTGATCTCGATGCCGGGGCGGATTCCGGAAGGGGAGGTCTCCCCACGCCCGGTCGCGGGGGTCGATCTAGTCCCGACCATCTTCGCCTTCGCCGGGATCGACCTTCCTTGGCCAATGCACGGAGAAGATCTCACCCCGCTGCTGAATGACCCGCAGCGCGAGTGGCCGCATCCCGCCCTGCTCACCGCCACCGGGCGCAAGTACGGCTCGGACACGGACGTGATTCCGGAAGGAGAGGACGCCTACCACAACGGCATCCCGTGGTACGTCATGTTGGTGGAAGGACGCTACAAGTACGTCCGACCGTTGGTCCCGGACTTGGAAGAACTGTACGACCTCCGTGCGGATCCCGAAGAGCTGGACAATCTCGCAGTCAAACCCGAATTCGAGGACACGCTCCGCCGCATGCGGGAACTGGCAGTCGCGGAGCTGCGGGAGGACGGCGCCGGCTTCGTGGATGGCATGCCACCCGTGCGAGAGCCGTATTGAAGGGAGGCGACCGGCAGATGATCGCCGACCCTATGCTGGACGCCTTTTGGGAGCGCGGCTTGGTGCTGCTCGGGGACAGGGTGCGCCAAGAGTACGGCCTGCGCACACCCGTCTTCATCGACCTGCGGCATAGCCTGTACGACGATCTGGACCTTCTCGACGCAGTCGGTCGGGCCCTGCACTCGAAGATCTTTCGGCTTGCGGCGGGGAACGGGCGGCCCCAGCAAGTCGTGGGCATCCCGGACACGGCCACTCCCCTGGCGCTGGCGGCGGCGCTGGCTTCCCGCCGCACTGCCCAGCCGTTGGCTTACGGCCAGCTCCGCAAGAAGCCAGCGGCCTATCCTGGCGGGCAGTCCGGCACGAGCGCCTACATGGGGACCGTTGACGCCGAGCGTGAGGTCACGCTGGTTGACGACGTGATCGCCTCGGGTCGTACGAAGTTCTGGTCCAGCGCGTTTCTCCGGGACGCCGGTCTCGAGGTCACTCGCATTCTTGTGGTCGTGGACCGCGAGCAGGGAGGCGACCGAGGTCTGCGGGAGCAGGGCTACCCGGTTCACAGCCTGTATAGAATCACGGACGTCATCCGGTACTACCATGATCGCGGGACTGTGGACGCCGCAACGGCGGAGGCGGCCCTCAGGCATGTCAATCGCCCGCCGCGGGTCGGCTGACGGGCCGGCATGGAGTCCGTCGAGAGGATCAGTCGCCCCAGAAGCCGGACAAGGCAACGAAGCTCATGTAGACGGAAAACACGACAGTCACCCCCAGCCCGACGTTGAGCAAGCGGGACGGGGCGCGGCCACCGCAGACACTGGGGTTGTTCAGCAGTCTCAGGACGAACCCCGCCAGCAGCGGCATGGCGATGGGGCTTACAGCCTGAGACGCGATCATGATCTGGACAGGCCGGCCCCCGAGTACCGGTACGACCAGTCCGCATAGGGCGGCCCCCAGCACCAAGGCTCGGAAGATCGGACCCGTCATCGTACGGGGGAGGCGGAGCACGTCCGCCACGATCCAAGGCCCGAGCAGGTAGTTCGGGAAGAGTGAAGAGAGGCCAGCAGCGACGATCCCGAGCACGAAGCCGCCGGTGGCGAGGCTTCCGGCCAGCGGCTCGAGCGTCTTGACCATGTCGATCGCCGCCTCGATCTCCATCCCCTGACGGTGCAGCGTGCCGGCCGCGCAGGCCATGATCGCCGCGTTGATGAAGAACAGCACCGTCATCGAGACTGCCGAGTCCCGGTTAGCCACGGGAAGGTCGGCGGCTCGCCAGCCCTCTTCCCTGACCAGGATGCTGCGAGAGAACAGCACGACGGACGCCATCGTGGTGCCCACCATGCCCGCAATGAGCAGCCTCGGGTTGCCGGCCGCGGGAACGTTCGGGACCATGCCGGCCGCCAGCTCGCGCAGGTCAGGCAGGACGACCCCGGCCGTGACGAAGAAAGCCAGGCCCATCACCCCAACGAGCGCCGCCAGAACCTTGAGGAAGAATGCGTGCCGCCCGACCCAATACAGCCCGATCAGGAATGCCGTGAATCCGGCGGCCGCGAGCACCGGATCCGGCGCCAAGCCCAGCGCAGTCAAGCACCACTCGCCGAAGACCTCGACGACGATCGCCATCACTCCGATGATCGACGTGATCTGTGTTGCCGCGAGCGATACGATCACCAACGCCGTGACCGGCATTCCGAAGTGCCGGCGGAATAGGGACAGCAGCGTCTCCCCGGACAGCACAGTCAGCCGGCTGATCGCAACCACCATGATGTGCGTGAAGAAGGAGGCCAGCGCCAGCGTCCATGCCAGCGACATCCCATAGCTGGCCCCGGCCGAGCTCATCGTGGTCACGCTGCCCGTGCCGACGATGTAGCCGATGATGAAGATCCCCGGCGCGAGCGTGGCGAACACGCGCCGCAAAGCGACCCAGCCCATGGCCGCCCAAGGATATCAGCGCAGGGGGCACCCACTGCCGAGGCGGGCCGGCCACACTTACCGCACCGTGTGCGCGCCCTCACCTCCCCGGTGCGCCATACTCAACAGTAGTCCGATGCGTTTACCCATGCTCCGCTTGCTGCTCCTTATGGCAGCCTTGGCAGCCGCGCTGTCAGGGCAGCGCGTCGAGGTGCAGGAATTCACCCTCGACAACGGCATGAGATTCCTGCTGCTGGCTCGGCACGGCGATCCCAACGTCGCCGCCGGCTGGATCTCGAAGTTCGGCTCCGTCAATGAGCGGCCGGGCGTCACCGGCGTTGCGCACTTGTTCGAGCACATGATGTTCAAGGGGACCCACAAGGTCGGCACGAAGGACATCGAGCGCGATCTGGAGATCATCGAGGAGCTGGACCAGCTGCGAGGCCAGATACAGGTCGAGAGGGCGAAGCTCCTCGAGAAGCAGCGAAGGGGCCTGATCGAGGATGCGGACGACCCGGCGGCCCGCAGCCCCGAGCACTCGGCGCTGCTTGGGCGCTTCGAGGCCCTGATCGAGGAACAGCGGGAATTGATCGTCAAGGACGAGTTCTCCCAGATATATACGGTCAACGGCGGATCTGGGATGAACGCCGGCACGAGCAACGACTACACGATCTACTTCATCAACGTGCCATCGAACAAGCTCGAACTGTGGTTCTGGATGGAGTCGGACCGGCTCCTGAACGCCGTCTTCCGCCAGTTCTACAGCGAGCGGGACGTTGTCAAGGAAGAGCGCCGATTGCGGGTGGACTCCACTCCGACCGGCAAGCTCAACGAGCAGTTCGAGTCCATGTTCTGGCAGGCGTCCCCGTACAGCTGGCCGGTGATCGGCTGGCCCTCGGACCTGAACGCGATCACCCGGGACGAGGCCCTAGACTTCTTCGAGCGCTACTACTCCCCCGACAACCTGGTGGCCGCCCTTGTCGGGGATTTCGAGGTGGACCGCGCGAAGGAGCTCGCGGAGCGCTATTTCGGAAGGCTCCAGCGCGGCAGCCAACCTCCGGTCCCCATGCGTACGCGCGAGGTCGAACAGCAAGCCGAGCAGCGCCTGACCGGCCATGCCGAGACGCGGCCACAGGCCATACTGCGCTTCCACACCGTTCCGGACGCGCATGTCGACGAGCCGGCGCTGATCGTACTCTCGTCCCTGCTCAATGGCCGCACCGGCCGACTCTACAAGTCGCTCGTGCTCGAGCAGAAGGTCGCGGTCCAAGCCTCCGCAGGCGTGGACGGGAGAAAGTACGACGGATCGTTCCAAGTAACTGGCGTGGCGGCACCCGGGTCCACACCACAGGACGTTGAGCGCGCGCTGCTGGGCGAGCTCCAGCGCCTGGCCGACGAGCCCGCCGATGAGCGTGAGCTCCAAAAGGTCAAGAACCAGCAACTGGCGGGGGATTTTCGTAAGCTGCGCTCCAAGTTCGGGCTGATGGTGCAGCTGCTCGTGTATGAAGCGCTGGGTGACTGGCGCAACATCAACGTCTTTTCTGATCGCATACAGGCCGTCACGGCCGAGGACATCCAGCGCGTCGCGAGGAAGTACTTCACCGAGACCAACCGCACCGTCGCGCACTACTTCACCAAAGAAGGGGCCGGCCCGCCGGGGCGCCCTGGCGGGCCGGGACGGCGCCCGCAAGGGGGGCAGCGATGAATCGACGCCAGTGGTTACGGAGCGTCGCCGGAGGCGCGTTCTCGACAGCGGCGATCGCCCAAGAGGCATTGCCGGAGCATCCGAGGGATCTGGACTACCCGAAGCTGTCCTACACACCTCCCGATCCCGAGCAATACAGACACGAACTCGACAGCGGCGCCGTCGCCTTTCTCGTGGAGGATCGCCAGCTTCCGCTGATCACAGTCAGCGCCACGCTGCCCGTGGGCGCCTATCAGGTGCCGCCAGCGAGCGCGGGGCTAGCGGGCTTCACTGCCAGCCAGATGCGGGCCGGCGGCACCGCCTCCCGTGCAGCCGAGGAATTCGACGAGGAAGCGGCCTTCCTCGCGACCCAAGTCGGATGCTCCGCAGGGCCCACGTCGACCAGCGCGTCCCTTGACTGCCTTGCGGCCAACCTCGACGAGTCGCTGGACCTCTTCTTCGAGATGCTCAAGGAGCCGGCGTTCGCCACCGACCGCCTCGAGATTTCCAGGGCCAGGGCACTCCAAGGCTTGGAGCGCCGCAACGACCAATTGCGGAGCATTCAGGCTCGAGAGTTCCGGCGACTGACCTACGGGGATCACTTCACCACCGTGCAGACCACAAAGGCCTCCATCGAAGGCATCACGCGCGAAAGCATGCAGGACTTCCACTCGAAGCGATTCGACCCTGGCCGCATGTACTTCGCCGTGGCCGGGGACTTCGACACCGCAGACATGGTGCGGCGCCTGAACGCGGCCCTTGGCGATGGGTGGCCAGCCAGCCCGCTCGATCCCGGGGAGATACCGGCCCCCGCCCACGATCCGCGCCCGGGCGTATACATGGTCGACAAGACGAGCCGTGACGTGAACCAGTCGCACGTGACGCTGGGCCATATGGGCATCCAGCGCTCGCACCCGGACAAGTTCAAGGTGCAGATCATGAACTCAGTGCTGGGCGGAGGGGGTTTCACGTCGCGAATCATGGTCCGCGTCCGGTCGGACGAGGGCTTGGCGTACAGCGCCTATTCCAGATTCCAGCCCGGCACCTACTACCCCGGGACGTTTGCGGCCGGATTCCAGTCCCGGAACGCGACCTGTGCCCAAGCCGCGGCGATCGTGATCGAAGAGATCCAGCGCATGCAAAACGACAAGGTAAGTGCGCTCGAGCTCGACACCGCAAAGAACTTCCAAGTCGAGACCTTTCCGCGATTCTTCGCCACGGCGGGGCAGGTTGCCGGGACGTTCGCCAGCGACGAGTTCACCGGCCGCGAGAAGGGCTACTGGAAGACCTACCGGGAGCGCATCAGCGACGTCAGCGCGGACGACGTTCTGGCTGCGGCGCAACGGCACCTTCACCCGGACAAGCTGGTCGTGCTCGGCGTCGGCGACCGACAGGCGATGCTCGCTGGCAATCCGGACCGTCCCGAGTACAGCTTCGAGAAGCTCTCAGGCGACGGAGGCATCGAGAACATACCGCTTCCGGACCCGCTGACCATGGAGTATCCGGAGGCCTGACCGCCGCGGTGGCTGATCGGGTGCGAAGGATACGCGATCCTGCCCGACGCGAGCGCAACTCTCGCACGGCGGCGCTTCGCACAGTGACGTTACCGGGGGTGCTCTAGCGGACTCGCCTTTGGGCAGCGCGTGGCGACCGTCGCGGAACGGGCCGCAGGATGGTCTAATACAAAGGCGTTTACCGGGGGCGCCGCAGCCTGCGTCGAGGTTCGACCTTGAGTCCCGGAGTGGGTGGGCAAGGTTGGTGCGAGCCGCCGCGCCGGTCAACGCTGTGAGAGCGGCGGTGCAGGCGAGAGCGTTGACGGTGTGGCCGCTGCTGGCCTTGGCCGGCTTGGCCCTCGGGCTGCGAGCCGAGACGATCCCAGAAGAGCTCGGCCTCAATCAAGCCATAGAGATCGCGCTGTCGAACCACGACGACCTCGAGGCCGCTCGAGCGGCCATCGCAGCCCGGGCCGGCTCGACGCTTCAGGCGGGAACGTCTCCCAACCCGGTGTTCACCCTGCAGACAGAGAACTGGCGCTTCCATGGTGATCCGGCGTTCTCGCTCGGCCGGAGCCTTGACGTGTTCGCCTTCGTGACCGTGCCTGTGGAGACGGCAGGAAAACGAATGCGCCGCGTCGAGCTTGCAGCGAACGATGAGCGCATCGCGGAGCACGAGCGACAGCTGATCTCGTGGAGGATCCGGCAGCAGGTCAAGGCAGCGTACTGGAAGGCCCTAGCCGCCGAGAGCGACGCGGCGATGCTCTCCCGCAGGCGCGAGACGCTGCAAAGGGTTGAGGGATATCACGCGGTGCAGGTTCGGCAGGGGGCCGCAGCCGAGGTGAACCTGATCAGGGCCCGGATCGACACCGGCCGGGCGGCCGTCGCCCTCGCCGGAGCCGAGATGGAGGCGAGCCGCGCCAAGATCGCACTAGTGGCGGCTATGGGCGTTTCGCAGACCAGCACAGACTTCGCATTGTTGCGGCCGGCCCCCCGATCAGCAATCCCGGGCTGGGATCAGGGCGTGGCCATGGAGGCAAGCGTGGCGAGCGCACTGGCCCACCGTGCGGAACTGCTGCTGGCGCGCGCGCTCGTGGAGCGAGCCCAGGCGGCCTTGTCGCTGGAGCGGGCGCGGGCCCGCCCAGACTTGAGGCCCTACGTGGGCTACAAGCGCACGAACTCGCTGGACACCGTCATCGGCGGATTGATGGTCGATCTGCCGGTTCGTGACAAGAACACCGGCAATATCGAGGAGGCCGTCGCGGAGGTGCGGCAGCAGGAAGCGGTGCTGCGGGCGTCCGAAGCCCGCGTTCGCAGCGAGGTGATTTCTGCAGTCGAGACGGTCCGCCGACGCGCCGAGACGCTTAGGACGATGGAGAGCGGTGTTCTCGACGGCGCCCGGGAGACCTTTCGCATCGCCCGGGCCGCTGTCAATGAGGGTGGAGCGGAGCCGCTAGACGTGTTGGCCGCCCAGAGCGTTCAGGATGAAGTCGAATTGATCCGCTCGCGACTCCAGTTCGACTACGAGACGAGCTGGGTAGAGCTTGAGACGGCGATGGGAACCCCCGAGCAGGCTTCTGCCTCGCATGCGGCGCGTCCGATCGTGGCGGGATTCGGAGTGGCAGCGGAGTGAGGCTACCGACGCTGCGCTGGCGGACCGAGCACGGCCGTACGCTTCCAGTTCCGCCAGTGGGCGTTTTGTCGCTGGCGACCGCAGGACTGATGATCCTAGGCTGTTGCGCTCTCCCTCCGTCGGAGGTGATCGAGGCACAGGCGGAAGCGGACCCGGCCTTGATCCGGCTCAACGACGAGGGCCTCCGACTTGCCGAGATCGTCCTCGCCAGGGCCGAGACCCTCAGGCTCAGGGGAGACCTCGAAGTCCCGGGCCGGATCACTCTCAATGAGAACGCAACCACCATGGCGGGAGCAGTGGCCGACGGAATCGCGGTGGACTGCTGCGAGCCAGTCGGGGCAGACGTCCAAGAAGGACAGGTCTTGGCGCGTTTGCACAGCCACGAGATCCACGAAGCTGAGGCGGCCTATTGGGAGGCCAAGGCCGATCTGGAAGAGCACACTTCTGAGGTTCGGCTGGCCAAGGACACCCATCAGCGGGCACTAAAGCTGCTCGAGCTGAAGGCCGGGTCGCTGCAGCAAGCGCAGGAGGCGGAAACGAGACTCCGCGTCGCCGAGGCGCAAGTCGAGTCCGCCGAGGCTGGATTGCAGCGCGCCGACGAACACCTCAGTTTCTTGGGCCTTGACCCTGAGAGGCTTCCGGAGGTCGGCACGGACCACACGGCGGGTGGGCATGGCACGCGAGAGGGCCTGCACTTGATCGAAGTGCGGTCGCCGTTTGGCGGCACTATCATCGAGCGCATGATCAGCCCGGGAGCGGTGGTCGCAGCCCTTGATCCTCTGTACGCGATCAGTGATTTGAGCACTATGTGGGTGATTGCCGAAGTCCCCGAGCAGCACCTTTCGCTCCTGCGCACGGGCCTTGAGGTGGGTGTTTCTGTGCGCGCCTATCCAGAGGAGGTCTTTCCGGCCCGGACCACCTACATTGGCCATGCGCTGGACCCCGAGACGAGGACAGTCGAAGTGCGGTGCGAACTGCGCAACCCTGGCCGGCGCATAAAGGCGGAGATGTTCGCGACGGTGATGATCCCTTCAAGCGCCACGGTCGAAGCGGTCGTCGTTCCGGCCACGGCGCTTCAGCACATCGACGGGGACGAGGTGGTGTTCGCGCCTGAGGGCGTGGGCCAGTTCCGCCCGCGCAAGGTCAAGGTCGGCCAGCGTGTTGCGGAGGCGGTCGAGATTCTGAGCGGCGTGGTGGCGGGAGACGATGTCGTCGTGGGCGGGGCCTTCCGCCTCAAGTCCGAACTGCTCAAGGCCCGCATGATCGAAGAGTAGGACGGCACAGGCCGGGAACGACACACGGGCCGGGATCAGGAACGTGCTCAGGCGAATCGTCGACTTCCACCTCGATCACCCGTGGGCAGCCGTGCTCGAGCTGGTCGTACTGGTCGTCGGCGGCGTTTTCGCGGCCACCCGGATTTCGATCGACGCGTTCCCCGACCTGACGAACAACCAAGTTACCGTCCTCACTGAGGCGCTTGGTATGGGGGCGCCTGATGTCGAGCAACTGGTGACGTTCCCGATTGAATCGGCCATGCTCGGTCTGCCGGACACGCAAGAGGTGCGATCCACATCCAGGCTCGGCCTGTCGATGGTGACGATCGTCTTCGCTGACAGCGTTGACGTCTACTTCGCACGGCAGCTCGTGACGGAGCGGCTCAATGAAGTTCGCGGTCGTATTCCGCAGGACATTGAGCCGGTCCTCGGCCCGGTGGCGACCGTCTTTGGGGAGGTATTTCGGTACACGGTCGAGGGAGGAGGCTTCAGCACGCTCGCCCTGAAGACGCTCCACGACTGGGACATCAAGTACCAGCTGCGGGCCGTGCCAGGCGTGGCCGACATCGCCACATGGGGCGGCCATTCGCAGCAGTTCGAGATAGAGGTGGACCTGAACCGGCTGCGCGCACACGGGTTGGGACTGCGGGAAGTGTTCGAGCGGGTGCGCGACAACAACGAGGACTTCGGGGCGGGCTTCGTGGAGCACGCCTCCGAGCAGTACACCGTCCGAGGGCTGGGCAGGGTGCGCAGCGTGGCGGATCTGGCATCCATCGTACTGACGGCCCGCGAGGGCACGGCGGTCTACCTGAGAGACGTGGCGGAGATCAAGATCGGGGCAAAGCAGCGGCAGGGCGCCGTCACTCGAGACGCGAAGGGCGAAGTCGTGTCCGGCACGGTCATCATGCTCAAGGGACAGAACAGCAAGTCCACTATCGAGCGTGTTAAGCAGGCGCTCGAAGGAATTCGCCGATCGTTGCCGGAGGGCGTCAGGATTCTCCCGTTCTACGACCAGTCGGAGGTCATCGATGGGACCATCCGGACCGTGCGCAACAACCTGATCCAAGGCGGCGCGCTGGTGATTGCGGTCCTCCTCCTATTCCTCGGCAACGTTCGCGCAGCCCTCATCGTGGCGTCGGTGATTCCGCTGTCGATGCTGGCGGCGTTTCTCGGAATGCGGCAGTTTGGCATCACCGCCAACCTGATGAGCCTGGGAGCGATCGACTTCGGGATGATCGTCGATGGCGCGGTGATCATGGTCGAGAACCAGGTGCGCCACCTTCATGGGCGCTCGGACTCGGGAAGGGCGCTGACCAAGCGACAGGGGATGGCCTTGGTCCGGTCCGCAGCGCACGAAGTCTCCTTGCCAATCCTTGTCGGCGTCGGCATCATCACTGCCGTCTACGTTCCTGTCCTCACCCTAGAAGGACTCGAGGGCCGGATGTACCGCCCGTTAGCGCTCACCGTGTGCGCCGCCCTTCTGGGCGCCTTGGCACTGACCCTTGCGGCTGTGCCGACGGCGTCGCGGCTCTTGCTGGCAGGAGGTGTCAGGTTGGGCGGAGAAAAGTACATGGAGCGCGCCCGGGCGTTTTATCGCGGTGTCGTGAACCATACCCTAGACCACCGCGGGATAGTCATTGTGACGGCTCTGGTACTGGTCGGAACTGCCCTTGGCTCGCTCGCCTTCATCGGCACGGAGTTCATGCCCCGCCTTGATGAGGGATCCGTCCTAGTGCAGACGTTGCGCATCCCCAGCATCGCCCTGTCGGAGTCCGTCGACATCGGGGCAGAAGTAGAGGAGAGGCTGCTGCGATTCCCAGAGGTAACGAGGGTGGTAGCGACCTTGGGCCGACCCGACCTCGCGACGGAGGCGATGGGAATCTACGAGAGCGACGTGTACGTGAACCTGAAGCCGCGCGGGGAGTGGACGACCGCGGACACCAAGGAAGGGCTGACAAGCGCCATGGCCGACGAACTGTCCAAGATCCCCGGTGTTGTCTACAACTTCACCCAGCCGATGGCAATGCGTCTGGATGAGTCGATCTCGGGCGTGCGGGCAGATGTTGCGGTCAAGATCTTTGGCTCCGACGCGAGTGTGCTGGATCGCACGGCGGACGAGGTGCTGCGGATCCTCGGTCAGGTCCGCGGAGCCGCCGATGCGCAGAAGCAGGTCTCTTCCGGCACGCCTGAATGGCAGGTTGTGGTGGACCGCGAAGAGGCGGCCCGCTACGGCCTCAACGTCTCGGACGTGCGTGATGTCGTGCAGGCGGCCGTGCGGGGGAAGACCGTGACGGAGGTGATCGATGGCCGCCGGCGGATTCCGGTTACCGTCCGACTTCCTGAAGCCTACCGCACCGATAGCGAGTCTCTGGCAAGCATCCTGCTGACCGCGCCAGCCGGAGAGCAGGTCCCGCTGGGCCGGGTGGCGGAGATTCGCCGGGCGAGCGGGCCGCAGGTCATCGACCGGGAGAACAGCGAGCGCCGCATCATCGTGCAGTGCAACGTCCGTGGCCGTGACCTAGGGACATTCGTCAGCGAGGCCAGGCGACGGGTCGAGGCGGCCGTGAGCCTGCCCTCCGGCTACTACCTGGATTGGAGCGGGCAGTTCGAAGACCAGCAGCGGGCGATGCGGCAGCTCGCCTTCGTAGTGCCGGCCGTACTGGCCGTCATCTTCTGCCTGCTGCTGCTCATGTTCCGGTCAGCAAAACAGTCCCTGCTGGTCCTGCTCATCGTGCCGTTCGCCACGGTCGGCGGGATCGGGGCCCTGTGGCTAAGGGGCATGAACCTCAACGTGTCGGCCTCGATCGGATTCATCGCCGTCTTTGGAGTGGCGGTGCTGGACGGGCTCGTGATGGTCTCGACGATGAACGCCCTCCGGGGAGAGGGCCGCCCGCTCCGCGAGGCGGTAGTGGAAGGCGCGGTGACGCGACTCCGGCCTGTGCTGATGACCTCCGTGCTAGCCAGCCTGGGGTTCCTGCCGATGGCGATCGCAACTTCGACCGGCGCGGAAGTCCAACGGCCATTGGCCACGGTCGTGATCGGAGGGCTCGCCAGTTCCACGATCCTGACCTTGGTGCTGTTGCCGACCCTTTACGGCTGGTTCTTGCCGAGATCAAGAATGCCCGAAGAGGCCTGACGAGCGAATGCGAACCTGCGGTCAGTACAAGCGAGCGTAGCGTCAGGCCCATGCGGGAATCCAAAGTGGTGGACACGGCGGGAACCGGGCGGCTGAGCGGCCCGGGCGGTCCGATCCGTCACCGTCCCAACGGTTCCGACTCTCCAACCAACGATGCCCCGCCGCTGGCCCCGGACTGTGAAGCACCACTAGCCGAATCGGCGCTGGCCGACTCGCCGGCCACAGAGGGCCCCTCCACTCCGACCGCACCAGCCGTCGCAGGAATCGCGGGAGAGGCCTTCTGGCCTTGGACCACGGGAACGACTAAGGCGATCAGCGCAGCAAGCATCGCAATAACGAGACCCATGGCCCATTTCATCGTCGCAAGTTCCCTCCGAGTGGCGTCGTACCGCGCCTCATTCAGGGTCTCGATCGATTCGACTCTCTGGCTCAGATTGCGGATCAGCCCACGGAGTGAGTCCCGGTCCCGAGCTGCAGCCTCGAACCCGCCGCGCATCTCAGACTCGACTCTCTCGAACCTCCCGCGCACCTCCTCCTTGAAGGACCGCATCTCCGACTCGACCCTCTCGAACCTCGCGCGCACCTCCTCCTTGAAGGACCGCATCTCCGACTCGACCCTCTCGAACCGGATGTGCACGTCATTCTTGAGCGAGCGCAGCTCTTCCTGGGTCCCAGCGAGCCGATCCCAGGCCGCGTCCCTGAACGCTTCCAGCCCACCGCTTGCCGCTCCGAACCGGTGCCGCACTTCCTCCTTGAATGAAATCAATTCCTGGCGCATGGCTTGAACTGTTGCAACAACGTTCGCAGCCGCCATCGCCCGAATCCTCAGCGTGGCGTTGTGCGCCAACGGCTTGTCTGCGCCCTTTGCCCTCAGAGCCTCGTAGACGACGGCGTCCTCCTCCAACAGCTCCGGCAATGCCTGAGCCGCTACGGTCTCTTTGGTTTCCTTCTTCATTGCTTCCTTCCTTGAACTTGACTGTCCATAATCGTATCATAATCTCATGACTATTGTAAGAGTATCGCAATGGATTCTCATATTAAAGCTATCCTTTAATTTGAGTGCGCCCTGGATCTTGGCCAAGTATTGAAGCTGATGTCGGGTGATCGGCGGTCGCGACGCTCTCGGGTGTCAGCAAGGGCGTTCACTGGACGATGATCAAGCGCGCATCACCCATCCAACTGTGCGGACAGGGCTGGCGCAGACCAGAGCGGAGGCCGGGGGCTACCGCTGCTAGAGCTAGGCTTTCGCAAGGAGGCCCAGGCGAGTCCGCCTTGCCCCAATACGATCGGTGATCGGCAGAGCGTGTGGTTCCCAAGCTTCTCCAGCCTTGTCCTCTGGGATTCAGACCGGCACGAGCGCCCTTGAGGTGGTCAGGTCGCGCCGGATGGCTGCCGACCGCCTTCTTGGCCAACCAACTGTGACCTGATGCTCTGGTAGATTGCCACGGTTGATCGTGAGTGGTTGAGGGTGTAGAAGTGCAAGCCCGCTACACCCTCTGCCAACAGGTCCCAGCACTGGCGGGTGGCGTGGTCAACACCCGCCGCCCGGATGGCGGGATGGTCGCCGCGCAGGGACTCCAGCCGCTCCAACAGCGGTCCCGGAAGCGACGCTCCGCACATCTCGGCGAAGCGCTTCGTTTGGCGGAGGCTGCGGATTGGCATGATGCCTGCCACGATCGGAACGTTGATGTCAGCAGCGACCGCCCGATCACGGAATCTGAGAAAGTCCTGGTTGTCGAAAAACAGCTGCGTTATCAGAAAGTCGGCCCCGGCATCGACCTTGCGCTTTAGGTTGGCCAGATCGACCTCAGGGCTGGGTGCCTCTGGGTGTGTCTCCGGATAGCAGGCCGCGCCTAGGCAGAAGCTGTGGCTGCCACGGATGAAGCCAACGAGTTCATTGGCGTAGCGAAAACCGCCCGGTGCAGGTTCGAAGCGCGCCAACCCCCTCGGTGGATCGCCGCGAAGCGCGAGCACGTTCTCGATTCCCGATGCGGCAAGTGTGTCCAGAACCGCCGAGATCTCGTCCTGAGCGCTACCCACACAAGTGATGTGGGCCATCGCCTCAATGCCGGTCTCACGCTTGATGCGGGCAACCAGCTCAACCGTCCTGCGGCGCGTGCTTCCCCCAGCACCGTAGGTCACCGAGACATAGCTCGGCCGCAGCGGGCGGAGTGCCTCAATGGTCTTGTACAGGCGTACGAAGCCCGTTTCATTCTTTGGGGGAAAGAACTCGAAGGAGACGGTCGGCGGACCCGACGCGAGCATGTCGCGGATCTTCATCGCCGCCAGCCTCCAGACTATCACCGAGTCGTTCCGACAGATCGGCGCTGGATTTCGGACGCGATGCGGGTGTTCTGCCAGAGCCCTCTAGGCTCGCGGGACGACGCTCCGTTTGCACCTATCGCCGAGGAGGTTTGAGAGAAATCGGCAAGATCGGCGACACGTCCCTGAAAAGGCCCATTCAGTTTGGAAGTGGCCGGCTCCTCCAAGTACCATGATCGCGGGCCAGCGCCTGCAGCCGCACAGTTCCCCATCGTCAGCCCCGGCGGACCCATCGCGTCGCGGGCGAGCGCCGAACGATCTGCCTGGAGATTCTGCCGTGCCGGATTCGCACTAGTCCGGGACGATGCGTTGTACGCGGGACAGTCGAACCTGATCCCGGTGCCTGTCCGCATGAGAGGATCGCACGCCCCAGCCTCATTGGATCGGCTGTACGGCGCAAATCGCCGACTCCACCTCTCCGGTTGCACGAAGCAAGCCGAGCTACCGTGCTGCCACGCCTTGTGCGAGAAACGGACTGGGCCGGGGACTGCGAAATACCTTGGCAAGCGGCCGTCCGCGCCGTTCTCTGGTTGCTACGCTGAAGCTGTGCGCGCTCCGACCGAGTTGCTGTCGGGGGGGACTCTGGAGCGACTGGAGCGCCTTACCATCCGCTGGAGCCAGTCCTTCCAAGGACGCATTGGCGGGGATATCGTCTCGCGGTTTGCGGGGGTCGGGCATGAGTTTCTGGACCATCGCCACTACCAGCAAGGCGACGACCTGCGAGCCGTGAACTGGCGGGCCTTCATGCGCCTTGAGCGGATGTTCCTCAAGCTGTTTCGCTCCGAGCCGCGCATACCCGTGCGAATCCTCATTGACACCAGCGAGTCGATGGCGGCCGGCGCCGCCCCAGCCGAAGCCAAGTTCACCTACGCTTGCCGCATGGCAGCGGCCCTGTGCTTCGTCGGGCTGGTCCGCCTGGAGACTGTCGTCCTGCAGCCCTTCTCAGAGCGGTTGGAGGACTCCTTCCACGCTGACGGCGGCAGACTGCGCTACGCCCGTGCCGCCCGGTACATCTCCAGCCTGGAGACCGGCGGCGGCACATCCTTCCGCCGCGCCATCCGCGCGTTCCTCATCAAGTACCGCGTGCCTGGGATCACGTTCTTGGTGAGCGACTTCCTAGATCCTTCAAGTGAGGAACTCCCTCTGGAGCACCTGGCGAACGAGGGTCATGAGGTGCACCTGCTGCATGTGGCGAGCCCATACGACCGAGAGCCTCCTTGGAGGGGGGACCTCGACCTGCTTGATGCCGAGACCGGGGCTGCGATGCGGGTCAGCCTCGATGACGAGGCGGCGCGCGAGTACCGGGACAGCTACGACCAGTTCTGCCGGTCGCTTGAGGAGCACGCAACCAGGTCAAGAGCGGAATACCTGCACGTCTCGACTGCAGATCCTATCGAAGCCGTGCTATTCCGAGACATTGCGGCGACCCGTATGGACATGGGCCGAGGATAGGCCGTGGGCCTCCTGAATCTCGCGCTCGGACAGCTGCTCGGCTTGGCGCTCCCACTGACAGGTCTGCTGGTCGCTCTGTACTTCTACGACCGATCCCGCCGCAGCGTGGTGGTCTCGACGCTCCGATTCTGGCCGCAGCGCCCGGCCCCGCCCGTCCGGCAGCGCCACAAGCGCATCCAGCACCCGCTCTCGCTGGCCCTTCAGCTGGCGGCCGTCATCCTTCTGCTGGTAGCCATCGCCGATCCTCGCCCGGATCAAGACTCCGGGGCGGTCCGTCGCCGCGTGATCGTTCTGGACACGTCGGCCGTGATGGCGTTGGCGAACGCCGACGGTGGGATGCTCATGGACCAGGCCAAAGAGTTGGCCCTTGCCTATCTCGACCGGCTTCCGAGCAAAGACCCCGCAATGCTCGTGGAAGCCGACGGCTCTCCCCGAGTGCGGGTGCCGTTCACGACCGACCGTCAGCGTGTGCGTGAGGCGATCACGGCCGCGGCCGCAGGCTGGACGGCCCTAGACCTCGATGCCGCCTTCGACCTGGCGGACGGATCCGTTGGCTTGGCGTTGGGCTCGACGGACGGGTCGGCAACGGACATTGCCCAGAGGGCCGAGACCGTCTACATCGGGCCGGGCCGGGCCTCAAGTCAGAGCCTAGTTGCAAGATCGCTCCCAGGGTTCCGCCTCTTGGAGACGCGGCCCCCTGAGGACTCTCTCGGCATTCAAGGCATGCGCGCGACCGCGGACGCGGTGGAGCGGGGAAGGTGGTTCGTGGAGCTGGATGCTCGCAACTTTGGCGAGACGGCCGCAGTAGCGCGCGTGAACTTCCTGTTCGACGAAAGCCCACTCGGATTTCGCAACTTTAGCTTGCCCCCAAGAGGGGACGCCAGCATGCGTTTTGTCCTGAGAACTCAGCGCTACGGGCGGTTGCAAGCCGAGCTGGAACAGGCAGACGCATTCCAGACAAACGACATGGCCACACTGCCGATTCCCGCGCCCCGCCGCACTGCGCTTCAAGTGGTGGGTTCAACTGAGAGGGAATTCGCGCCGCTGCTGGCCGCCGGGGCCAGAATCGACGCCAGCTTTGTCGCATCGACCGAAGACCTGACGGAGAACGCGATCCACGTATGGGCAAGAGGGGGACCTTCGGGCCGCTCAGCACGAGGGATCTTCCTCGTCCCGCCCGGCGTAGACTCGCCCATCACGGGAGGCACAGCCGTCCGCAGGCAGGCGATCAGAGAGTGGTCGCCGTCCCATGCCGTGGCGCAGGGTGTGCGGGATCCGGACCTCACTCCGGCAGTGGCCCGGGTTCTCGAGCCCGCAGAAGGGGACGAAGTGGTTGCCGCGGGGGAAGCCGGTCCTCTGATCGTCGCTCGGGAAGCTGCGGGCAAGCGTATTGTGGCTTTCGGATTCGACTTGGCTGACGAGTCCGTTCGCGGGCACTTGGCAACGCCGCTGCTGTTCGCCAATGCGGTGGCGTGGCTCGACTCGGCGGCATTTAGGGCCCAATCGGTCCATACTCGGCCGCCGGGATCGGTCTCCGTAGAGGCGCCCAACTCGACCCTGGACGACGTTCGCGTGCGCGGGCCCACTAGGGACCGCGTCCCATGGATCCTGGAAGACGGAACGGTTCGCTTCTACACCGCACGACCGGGCACCTACCGGATCGTGACTGCGGACCGGGACGTGACCATGCACCTGTCCCAGCCCGATGTCTCGGCACAGCACTGGGAAGCCCCGGAGACGGCGGCTCGCGGCCTGCCTCCAGTGTTGGGCAACCGAAGTCCGGATTGGCTGGCGTGGCCTTGGCTCGCTGCGGCAGCGGGCCTGATCCTACTTGCCGACTGGAGCTTCTTTGGCCGCGGCCGGCGCCTATTGGAAGGAACCCGGCCGGTGACCGGGGCGGTGGAACAGTGAGCCTCTCGTCGCCTTGGGCACTCTTGCTGCTGATACCTGTGGCAGCGTGGACGATGCGCGAGTGGATCAGGAGCCCCCGGCGTCTCGGCCTGCTTCTCAAGGCGCTGGCCGTTGCCTGCGTGTGCCTGGCGCTGGCGGGCCCGCAGTGGCTCATCCTGGAGACCTACTCGGCCGTCGCCATCCTCGCCGACGCCTCCAGCAGCGTGCCAGACGAGCAAGCTGCCAGCCAGCGGCAGTACCTCGCGAGAGCGGCGGCCTCCGGCGGCGGCCACGTCGTTCGGGACTTGGAGTTCGGTGCTCGCCCCGCTCGGTCGCTGCCACGGGACCTGCAAGGCTCGACGAATCTCGAGGCAGCCGTCCGAGATGCGCTTGGCATCCTGCCGGCAGACCGGGTGCCCCGGCTCGTGCTATCCAGCGACGGACTGGCCAGCGAAGGGGCTGTCGAGAGAGCCGTGCACCACGCGTGGCTGCGCAAGATCCCGATCGATACGGTCGCCCTGCCCGGACGCCCCAACCCCCATCTGCGTGTAACAGGACTGAGGATTCCGGCCAGGGCGTACGCCGGTGAGCGGTTCCCGATCGAGTTCGAAGTGGAGAGCCCGGTCGAGGGATCCGCGAGGCTCCGGCTCAGTGCAGAGGGTCGGGCCATCGGATCCGCATCGCTCCGCCTCTCAGAGGGTCGCACCTCGGTAACTGCACGAGCGCGGATCGACTCCCCAGGCGCCACGCTTATCGAAGGCGCTCTGATGACGGAAGCCGGCGAGGATCTGCGGTTCGCGGGGGCTGTCGCGATTCACGAGCCGCAGGCGCTGCTGATCTCCCCGGACACCGCAGAGCAGAACGGGCCCCTCTCTTCGGTGCTGGCGGCGGCTGGCTTCCACATCGATCGCTCGGAAGGGACCGGCCCCCTCGCCTACGGCGGGCCCGAGCCCGACGTTGTCGTCTGCTCCAACTCGGACTTCGAGGCATGGCCGGCGAGCGCTAAACAACACGTGGCGGACTTCGTGCAAGGGGGCGGGGGCTTTCTCCTGATCGCCGGAGAGCAAAACCTCTACAAGGAGCGCACGGACAGCGAAACCGATCCGCTGCACGAAATGCTCCCAGCAACACTCGCCCCGCCCCGCACGCCTGAGGGGACAGCAGTCGTTCTGGTGGTCGACAAGTCGTCCTCGATGGAGGGCAAGAAGATGCAACTGGCGCGCCAGTCGGCAGCGGGCGTCGTACACAACCTGCGCATGATCGACAGCGTCGGCGTGCTTGCCTTCGACAACTCGTTCGAGTGGGCCGCACCTCTGCAGCGCAACAACCAGCCCGAGGCCACCAAGAGGCTGATCAGCGGAATCGTAGCCGACGGTGGCACCCAGATCGCGCCAGCACTGTCGGAGGCCTTCAGAGTGATCCAGCCGCAGCGTGCCGTGTACAAGCACATCCTGCTGCTCACGGACGGGATCTCTGAGGAAGGCGACAGCATCGCGCTGGCCCGCGAGGCGGCCGCCAACGACGTGACGATTTCGACGATCGGACTGGGCCAAGACGTGAACCGGTCGTACCTTGAGCGCGTTGCAAGGAGCGCCGAGGGCCAGTCGTACTTCCTGCTCGACATCATGTCCCTAGAACAGATCGTGCTCCGGGACGTGATGGAGCACACCGGAACGTCGGTCACCGAACGAGAGTTCCTGCCCCGCGTTGAGCGCGACCTGGAGATTCTGGAGGGTCTGGACTTTGCCGAGCCAGGCCCGCTGCTGGGATGGGTCAAGTTCGAGGCAAAGGGGGACGCAGAGACCATCCTGCTCGCGGAGGAAGAGGACCCGCTCCTGGTTCGTTGGCAGTACGGGCTCGGGCGCGCCGCCGTGTTCACCTCTGACGCCAAGCACCGGTGGGCTACGAACTGGGTGCCCTGGGACGGATTCGACACGTTCTGGTCGAACATTGCAAGGGACATCCTGCCGCGGTCCTCTGGGACGGAGGTCGAAACCAGCTTCGATGTGGCCACGGGAGAGATCGTGGTCCGCTACCTTCCGAGGACGCCTTCGGCCGAGACCGAGGCGCCGGAGATCTTTGCGCTGGGCCCGGACGGGTATCGCCAGGTCGCCGTCCCCAAGCCGTTGGAGGGCGGGTATGAAGCGCGCTTTCCGGCAGCGGGACAGTTCGGGCTGTTCCGGATTCGCCCGGAGGCGCGCTCGCGGGCGTTCCCGGAAGCGGCACACTACCGCGAGAACACCGAGCTGACCCGCTTCGGGTCCGACGAAGCCCTGTTGCGCACCATCGCCGCCGCCACGGGCGGGCGCGTCAACCCCCCTCCCGAGGAACTGTTCTCTACGGGCGGGCGGAGCGTTCAGCGCTGGATGGACCTTTGGCCCCTGCTTCTCGCGTTGGCCATACTGCTGAACCTAGTCGAGGTCGCAGCGCGCAAGGGATGGCTGCCCTGGCTTGGCCGGTGGGGGTGACGCACCGCGCACGGTCCTGATACTCTGGCAGTGATGAGAGTCCGGATGTACTCGACCTCCTGGTGCTCGGACTGCTGGAGGGCGAAGTCGTTCCTGCGAGAGCATGGCATCAAGTTCGACGAGGTCGACATCGAGCGGGACGACGAGGCCGCCCAACTGGTTATCCGCCAGAACGACGGTCGGCGGACCGTTCCGACATTCGACATTGACGGAGAGTACTACGGCAATCCGCGCATCCCTGTCCTGGCCCAGATTCTGGGCGTGCCAACCTAGACGGCGCCGCCGGCCAGAATCCCCGAGCCAAGACCCGGTCCCTGGGAGCGGGCGTCCCGGTCATAGAAGAGCCGCATGTGGCAGTAGCCACCGTTTAAGTCGAGCGGCGTGGACTGCTCGTACAGATTGCCCGTGCCAACTAAGACACTCGGATTGCGGTCCGAATCGGCGTTGAAGATGTTCTTCCGGTCACCACCTGACTTGGAGAACGTCTCGGGCAGCGTGAACCTCGTCGCCCGCAGCGGCGCTCCGATTCAGGTTCGGACGAACCCCTTCCGCATAGGCACCTCCATCGCGGTCCGCGCCGCGAAACGACCGGACCGCGATGTGCCTTCCGCCGGTTAGGACGACGCGACCGACCGGTCTAGTCCCAACATACAGCGGCCTTCTCCCGATTACCGACTCATGCTACGGCGCCAGTATGTGGCTCGTAGCAGCCAGAACGGTGTTGTTCGACGCGGAGGCGATTCGGTTCTTGACCTCCGCCTGCTTCAATTCGGCGATCCTCAGGAGCGGCTCGACATCGTCGCGAAGTCCCCGTCTCGCAAGGGCTGACCGCAACATCTCCATGTCCCGCTCTTTCGCCATCTGCGCATCCGCGAGCTTGTCTCCCGCCCAGCGCCTCATCCACGGGTCGCTGTGCTCCTCCTGGTTCGCCTGCAGGCGCTCGATCAGCTCGTCGTGCAGTGTCTCAAGCTCCGCGATTTGCTCCACGACCTGAAGGCGCAGCCGACGGGGATTCAGATCGGCATCCTTGTCCGACAGTGCAGCTCGGTGTGCCCCGGGACGGCTCTCGCCCCAGCCATAGTTAAGCCGCACGTAGAAGTTCGCTCCGTTGAACCCGAAGGGCGAGAACTGGCCGTACAGGTTGCCCACGGTCATGGCCCCGAAGTTGTTCACGTCCGGGTAAGTGTTGAGGATGTTCTCCCCGCCCACGGCTACGCTGACGTTCTCGCCGAGCGGAATGCCAAGTTCCAGATCGAGCAGCGCCTTGCCGGAGTAGTTCGGGTACATCCAAGACTGGGAAGGACCGCCCGGCAGGCCGACAGCATTCCGCCCGTCCTCGCTGTCCCAAAACTGACCGAAATAGTTCAGTCGGCCCAGCAGTCTCCAGCGGCGCGCGTCGTGGGTGATGCCGAAGCTCCAGCGGGTATTCGGCAGACCCCGCTCCAGCGTGGTGATGCGGAACTGATCGATCACGGAACTCTCGATGTTTGTCAGTTGTGTGTCCGTGTAGTTGTAGGCGGCGCTGAAGCTCGTGTTCCCGACCGCGTACGTTGAGATCAGGTCGAGGCCCTGAGTGATCGTTCCGAAGTCGTTCAGGAAGAACCGGAACACGGGGAAGTTCCGCGCTTCCGGAATCCCTTCCGCCAGCAGCGTCTCGATCTCGGGCTCCGACAGGACGATCTCCTGGGACAGGGCGACACGGTCCTCGATGTCAACACGGAAAAAGTCCGCGGTGAGGGTGAACGCCCCTTTCGAGACGACCAACCCTCCGCTGAAGTTGAGCGACTTCTCGGGTTGGAGCTGGCCGCCGCCCCGCGCGATGGCCACTGCTGATGTCGCGGGGACGACGCCGTTGTTGGTGAGCTGCCCGCCGATGAATGCCGTCGTCACGTTGAACGCGTTCTGCTGACCCGGTGTCGGCGCACGGAAGCCGGTGCTCACCGCGGCGCGCAGCGCCACCACCTCGGTCAGGCTGAGGCGACCGGAGACCTTGCCATTGAGCGTAGAACCAAAGTCGCTGAAGTTCTCGAAACGCAGGGCCGTGCCGAGGGTCCACCTTCCGGGATCGGAGAACTCGACGTCGCCGTACACGGCGACGTTCCGGCGGTCCCAACTTCCAGCTGTCGTATCGGCGCGATAGCCGTTAAAGCCGTTCGAGCCGGAACTGAAGCCTTGGGCAGCATACGGGCCGATCAGCCACGACGAGTCGTCGCCGGCTCCAATCGTGAACTTCTCTCTCCTCCATTCCGCTCCGGCGGCCACGTGCACTAGGTCGTTCACCGGATAGGCAACGTCGAAGTTGAGGTTCGTCTCGTCCTGTCGGTAGATGCCTGGGCGGAAGGAAGTCGGCGTGTCGAACCCGAGCGACGCGTTCACCGTGTCGAAAATGAACTGGTCGATCTCGCTGGTGCCTTGGCTGGCGCTGAGGTCCCAAGTTAAGCCGTTGGCGGCAAATCCGCGCACGCCCCCGACTATCGAATAGTCGATCAGGTCACCGCCGAATTGCGGCGTGAATCCTCCGGGAAACCTGCTGTAGAGAGTAAAGCAATTCGGATCGGCCTCAACCGCTGCGAGGGCGTTCGCGTCGGGAACATTGTTGTTGATGGGGATGACGGGGCAGCCACCTGCGCCGGGCTCCCGCCCGGGAGGCACGGGGCCTTCGGGAGCGGTTGCGGCCCAAACCCGGTCGCCGACTAGCAGGCTTGGCCTGCCGTCCTCCAGCACTGGACCGCGGAAGACCCCGCCCCGGGTGTGGGGGTTCCGGAAGTAGAAGCCTCCGGTCACCTTGCGCGTCAGGTAGTTGCCGTGACCGTACAGCTGGATGCGGTCATCGATTTGATGGCCGACGTTCATGAACAGCTTGAGGTCGCGGTTGATTCTTGGGGAGCCCCAAACTTGTGCCGTGTTGCGCAAGTTCCCGTTGCCCGCGCCGATGATGTCCGCCGCGTCATTGCGCTGGATGGCGCGGTTGGTCGGCTCGGCCGTGCCGTATTCCAAGCTGAAATTGGCGAAGCCGTCCTCCCCGAGCGGCAGGCCCACATTGCCGGCCACGGAGAAGGTCCTGCCTCGTCCGCCAATGCCATTGCAGGAGTGCTTGATGTCACCGATGTTGGATCCGCAGGTCGACGGGTCCCCGGGGTTGGTGTCCATGAACGCCCCGGTCTGAACCTCGATGCTGCCTCCCGACGGAGCGTTCTTCAGCTCGAAGTTGATCACACCGGCGATGGCGTCGGAGCCGTACTGGGCCGCCGCTCCGTCCCGCAACACCTCGACCTGACGAATTGCGATCGACGGAATGACAGAGATGTCCGGTCCTTGAGACCCGTCGGCGATGCCGTTGCCCAGCCACGTTATGACCGCCGCCCGGTGCCGGCGCTTGCCGTTCACCAGCACCAACGTGTGGTCCGGTGCCAAGTTGCGCAAGTTCGCAGGACGGACCACCGTCGCCGCATCGCTGATCGGCTGTATGTTGACGTTGAACGAGGGTACGACAGTGCGCAGCTGGGTGACCAGATCCCTGCTCGCCTGATTCGAGAGATCCGTGGTAGATATGACATCCACCGGTACGGTGGACTCGATCACGGACCGCGGCGCGGCGCGGCTCCCGATCACCACAACGGACTCGGTAACCGTCGCCACTTCGAGGGTGAAGTCTTGTTCTGACGTTTGGCCCGCGGCCAACTCGATGAGGTCAGCGATGCCGGCCTCGAACCCGGAAGTCTCAGCAATCACCGTGTAGGTTCCGGGCTGGAGCGTCAATTCGTATGCGCCAGCGGAGTCGGTCGAACCGGTCACCTCGGCTCCGGTGGCCACATTGCTCGCCGTTATCCTGACTCCAGGCATCACGGCCCCGGTATCATCGGTCACGTCACCGCGCAGCGTGGCTGTTTCCTGCGCGCTTGCGATTCCGAAGAAGCCGCAGAAGACAGCAGAAACCACCAAAACAAGCGTCCGTTTTCTCATCAGTTCCTCCTTTGTGGACTGGACTCTTCAGTCTTCCCTCTCAAGAACTTCGCAAAGGCCCCCCTTGTGCAGGAAGGAGAATGCCAATGCTTCCATCGGGGTGGAGCATACGATACCATATGCCGATCACGAATCACCCCTCGCCAAGGACCGCTCATGCGTCTTGGAACTCCAGACATCCAAGATAGCCTAACTTCCATGTCCAAGACGTGCACAAATGTGCTGTTTTCGTGTCGATACCATGTACAATGCGAACCGTGCTGTCACTGTGGAGAGAACCAGGGCATGACTTGCGCGAACTCAGGCGCGAGAACCGGACGCTTCGGGACCGCTTTGCGCGGCTAAGCGGCACCGTGCTGCGAATCAATTCGAGCCTTGATCTGGACACGGTGCTCCAAGAGGTTGTTGACAGCGCTCGTGCGCTCACCGGAGCCGGCCACAGCGTGGTCACAACGATCGACGGGCGCGGCCAGCTAGAGGACTTCCTGACCTCTGGCCTGTCCGCCGAGGAGGTCCGCGCGCTGGTGGCGTGGCCGGGCGGACCAAGGCTCTTCGAACACCTGCGCGGCATTGAGCAGGCGTTCCAACTGACCGATCTGCCGGGCTACCTGGAGTCGCACGGCTTCCCTCCGTACCCGTGGCCATCACACACGCTGCAGGGGGCTCCGTTGCGCCACCGGGGAAAGCACATTGGCCACTTCTTCGTCGGCGACAAGGCGGACGGCGCGGCGGTCACACCCGAGGACGAGGAGATCATGGTGCTCTTCGCCTCCCAGGCGGCCACCGCGATCGCGAACGCGCGCGTACACCGCGAGGTTGAGCGGGCGCGCGCCGACCTCGCGGCGCTGGTGGAGACCTCGCCGGTGGGCGTGGTGGTGTTCGAGGCCGGAAGCGGGCACGTGGCGTCGATCAACCGCGAGGCGCACCGCATCGTCGAGGACATCCGCATGCCGGGCTCGCGGCCCGAGCAAGTGCTTGATGTGATGACCTGCCGCCGGTCGAATGGGCAGGAGGTCTCGCTCGCCGATCGTCCGCTGGCTCGCCTTCTCGATGGCGCGGTTCCAATGCGGGCCGAGGAAGTCGAGCTGTCAGTGCCGGACGGGCGCAGCGTACGGGCGCTGATCAACGTGACGCCGATCCATTCCGGGGACGGAGAGCTCGTCTCGGTGGTCGTGACGTTGCAGGATCTGGCGCCGTTCGAGGAGCTTGAGCGACAGCGGGCGGACTTCCTGAGGATGGTGAGCCACGAGCTTCGAGCTCCGCTTGCATCGATCAAGGGCTCGGCCGGGACCGTGCTCGAGGCCTCGCCTACCGCGTCCCGGGTGGAGATGCTCGAGTTCTTCCGTCTAATCGACGGGCAGGCCAATCACATGCGGGGCCTGATCGGCAACCTGCTGGACGCCGGCAGCATCGAGGCGGGCACGCTCACGGTAGCGCCTGAGCCGACGAGCGTGGTCTCGCTGGTGGACCGGGCTCGGACCACGTTTTTGAGTGGCGGCGGCCGAAACCCCGTGCTCTCCAATCTCCCGCCCGGGCTGCCGCTCGCGATGGCCGACCGCGAGCGCATCTTGCAGGTGCTGAACAACCTATTCTCGAACGCGGCGCGGCACGCGCCCGAGTCGTCGCCGATCCGGGTCGAGGCGGCGCGCGACGGCACGCATTTGGCGATCTCGGTCTCCGACGAGGGCGGCGGCATCCCCGCCGACGAGCTGCCGCGGCTGTTCCGCAAACGCGGCGGCCTCAACGGAGGCACGGGCCTCGGCCTGGCGATCTCGAAGGGGCTCGTCGAGGCGCACGGCGGTCGCATCCGTGGCGAGAGTGGAGGGCCAGGCCTCGGCGCGCGCTTCACGTTCACGCTCCCGGTGGCCGGGGACGAAGCCGCGCTCGACGCGAGCGGCCAGGATCAGCCGGCCCTTCAGAGGCGGGAGCGCGCTCGCGTCGTCGTGCTCGATGACGACCCGCTGATGCTGCGCTTCGTGCGCGACGCGCTTGTCGCGGCGGGCTGGACTGCGTTGCAGACGAGCGATCCGCAGCAGCTGGAACGCCTGATCGAGGTCGAACGGCCCGATCTCGTCCTGCTCGACTTGGTCCTCCCGGGCGTGGACGGCATCGACCTCATCCAGCGGATTCCCAACCTCGCCGAACTGCCGGTGATCTTCATCTCGGGCTATCGCGACGACGCGACCGTCGCGAGGGCGCTCGAGGTCGGGGCGGCCGACTACATCGTCAAGCCATTCTCGCCGACCGAGCTCGTGGCGCGAGTCCGCGCGGCGCTTAGGCGACAGAACCGGCCCGGGGCCTTCGTGCTCGGCGAACTCCGCGTACGCTACGACCAGCGCCTGGTAACCTTGGCGGGCCGCACGGTCAAACTGACTGCCACCGAGTACGATTTGCTGCGGGTGCTCTCGCAGAGCGCGGGGTGTGTGGTGTCCTACGCTCAGCTGCTACGCACTGTGTGGGGCCGGCGCGGCGCGGAAGACCACGGCCCGGTCCGAACGTTCGTCAAGAAGCTGCGCCGCAAGCTCGGCGACGACGCAGCCAGCCCCGCCTACATCCTCACCGAGCGCGGGGTCGGCTACCGCATGCCCGGCGGTCAAGCCTGAATGCCGCAAGCGCGGTACGGCCGCCGATGCCGCACAGGCTCATCGCGAACGCCAGGCAAGTTGTCGCTCACCGGATCCGCTGAGGATCCCTTACCCGGCGAACAGGATCCTGTCGCACCGGGATACCCGCAAGTGGACCCCTGCTTTCGGGCTGTCCCGACACGATCTGGTCCGGCATCGGTCGACGGGAAGCGACGCAGTACGCGATTTCCTGGTTGAACTGAGACGATTCCTTTCCGACAATTGGTTCATCTGCGCTCTGCTCGGCCGCGTCTCCCGTACAGACATCGAACTCTTGGGACGTGGGCTGGAGAGACATGACCGAGACTGACGGATCATCAGGGCCACTCGGGTGGAGGTGCCGACGAACGACTGGGTCTCGAGCGTGGGTTGGCCGAGACCTGCAACGAGGAGGCCAGTTTCGTCCTTTGGGTCGAGACTCGCGTCTGATCCCACAATAGGCGTCACTAGCGCCAGCCCCTCGAGTTCTGGGCTTTGGTGCGCTCCTTTCAGGCCGACGAGGAGGCTGAGGACGACGGGCGCTGGTGTGCCCTCCCGCCTATCAGGACCCGTCCTTGCACGGGCCGCAGGACGCTTTCGAGCTTACAGGTCGCTGCACTCCTCGACCCCCGCTTGAACGATCCCCTCCGCTGTCACATCGGGCCTGACCTCTGCCGGACTATTATTGGGGCATGCGCTGGTGCGCGCTGCTGTTTTCGGGAGCGCTTGCTTTTGCGCAGCCGGGGGCGGACCGGTGCGAGGGGCCGCCGGCCTTTTCCTCAGCCGCCGCCCAGAATGATGCAGAGGCGCAGGCCGCCCTCGGGTACTGGTTCGCCGAGGCCGGCCGGACCGGCTGCGCAATCGTCGCATTGCGGCGTTCAGTGCGGCTAGACCCAGATTCTTTAGACACCCGCTACAACCTCGGGGTAGCGCTAGTTGACACCGGAAACTACAAGGACGCGATCGAAGAACTGCGAGCCGCAAGCGAAATCGATGGCGGAAACGCCCGGGTGATGCTCACATTGGGGTCGGTTCTGCTCGAGTCAGGCCAACCGGCCGAGGCGGAAGCAGCCCTACTAAGCGCTCTCGATTTGGGGGCATCGGCTGTGTCGGCGCTTGCCGAACTTGCCAGAGCGCAGAGTCAGCTCGGAAGGAAGACAGACGCCGTAGCAACCCTCGAAGAGCTTCTGCGGCTGGAACCGGGCTCGGAGGCGGCGACGGCTCTGCTGGAAACGCTACAGCAGCCCAAAGTGTCTCCGGCATCGAGGGGCGCCCGGGCCTTTCAGAGCGGCGACTTCGCGACTGCGGAGTCCGCCTTCAGGGAGGCCCTGCGGGCGTCGCCAAATAACGCGGTGATTCACCTCAACTTGGGACTCACGCTCCTGAACCTGAGCCAGCCCAACGCGGCCGTGGGGCACTTGGACCGTGCGGTCGTGATCCAGCCCGACCTCGCGCAGGCATGGCTCGCACTCGGTTTCGCCCAGCACCGACTTGGTCGGCTAGATGCGTCCGAGCGGGCGTTCCGGACCGCGATCGCCCGCGATCCGAGCCAGGTGGAAGCGCGCCACAACCTAGGGATTGTCCTCGCAGCCCAGAACCGTCATTCCGAGGCAGAATCCGCATTGCGGGATGCGGACGCCCTGCGGCCACAGGACGCTCAGATCCTCACGGCACTCGGCATGACCCTTGCCAGGCAGCAGCGCCTGGACGAGGCGGTCCAGGCCCTGCGGCAGGTGGTCCGGCTTTCACCACGCTCCGCCGACGCCCGCATCAATCTGGGCGTGGTCCTCGGTGACAGGTCGCGGTGGGACGAGGCGCTGAGAGAATTCGAGACGGCACTGGAAATCGAGCCCGGATCCGCCCAGGCCAGTTTGCAACTCGGACGCGCCCTCTTTGAAGTGAATCGCTACGACGACTCCCTCGAGGCTTTGGCTATGGCCCAAGATGCTCTCGGTGGGACGGCTGAGATCTTGCGCCAGACCGGACGGGCGCTGAACCGATTGTCGCGCTACGAGGAAGCCATCGGGGTCCTGGAAGAGGCGATCGGCAAGAGGCCCGAGACCGACTCCGCTCACAGCGAACTTGGATTCGCGCTCCTGCAGGCGGGCCGGCCGGCGGAGGCCGTCAAGGCCCTCAAGGACGCCTTGCGCCTCAATCCCAGCAACTCCGTAGCCACGGTCAACCTGATCAAGGCGCTCTATCGGGAAGGATCCGAGGAGACCGCCATATACAGCGACAGGCTCCGCGACCTGAAGCGGGAGGAGACTGCCTCAGCGCGTGCCAAAGTGCTCTCAAACTTCGCCCTGGCGGCGGCCGATCGACAGGATTGGGAGGCCGCAGTGGGACAGCTGGCGGAGGCTGTCGACGTTTGCGGGGATTGTCCCATTCAAGCCACCCTCCACAAGAACTTGGGCCTTATCCTGGCGGAGTCCGGAGAGTTCCAACGCGCCTTGGCCGAACTCCGCATCGCCCGCTCACTTGACGATCACCCGGATATAGGCTTCGCCCTGGATGTAGTCGAACGGGCGGCATCCTTGGCAGGGCCGTGATGTCCACCTGAGATCGGCAGAAGAGCCGATCGCTTGATCGGCGCAGAAAGGCCTGTTGGTCTGGGTGCGGGCACCTCTTTGGCTGCCGATCCCGAGATCACGCGAGCAGCACTCCGCCGCTGTCAGACCGGGGACTGTGCATCGGAGAAAGTGGACCCCGGAACACGCGACCTGCTACGGCCGCAGTGGGCCGCGGACTGCCGAATGAGGGGCGGCACTCGCCACGCAGCAATCACGGCACAGGGGCTCGGGCCATCCTTTTCCGGCCGCCCTCGTGGGGACGTTCAACCGCGTGCAGTGCGCACGGGCTAGAAGGGAATGCCCGCGCTGAGAATCCCGCCCTCCATAGGCAGCGCCCCGGCCGCGCCCGGATCGAGGCTAGAACAGGATCTTGAGGCCCATTTGGAACTCCCGGGGCGGCACTTGCGCATTGGTCACCAGTCCGAACCTTATGCTCGCAAGGTTCGCATCGGGGTTGCTGAACATTGTGGAGTTGAATGCGTTGAACGCCTCCGCGCGGATCTGGATCCTCAGGCGCTCCGTGACCGCCACCTCCTTGAAGAGCGACAGGTCAAACCGGTAGACATTGTCCGGCCGCAGGGTGTTGCGGCCAAGATTGCCGAACGTGAACTGCGGAGGAGTCTCGAAGGCCGAGGCGCTGATCCAGCGTTCTGGCGTCGGATTGCTCAAGCGGGGATCTCCAATGAGGTTAGGCCGGATATATGGCCAGGGATTGCCGACATTGGCGATGTCGCCGGGCACGGTGACGTGGTACGGGAGCCCTCCCCGGAAGTTCACGAGGGCATTGAACTGCCATCCGCCAATCAGATGATCCGCAGCCGTGGAGATCCCCGAGCCGAACTTGCGTCCCCGGCCGAAGGGGACGTCGTACACCAAGCTCCCAACGAAGTAGTGCGGTATGTCGTTAGCGGAGACGCTGCGCTGGCCATTGAGGTCGTACTCGTTCTGGATCGAGCATCCCTCGGTTCCGAAGAATCCGGAGCAGCCGATGTCGATCGACTTCGCCCAAGTGTAGGCGGCCGTAGTGGCGAGGCCATTCGTGAAGCTCCGCTTCATCGACAACTGCAGGCTGTTGTAGCTGCTACGGCCGATCGACTTCTCAAAGTACGTCGGACGCATGTACGGGAAGCGCATCCGATCCCTCGGATCTCCTGGTCCGGGCGTGACCGCAGTGTTGCGGCGACCACCCAGCGAAAGGTCGCGGTTCCCCGACCCGACATAGTTTGCCTCCACGACGGTGTTGCGCATGAGTTGGTGCTGAATGCCGAAGTTCCATTGCAGGGAGTAGGCCTGTTCGAACTCCGGATCGACGAACCACCACTGCGTGTTGAACGGCGTCGGAGGCGGAACATCGGACTGCCCGAGGATCGGATCTTGGGCGGTGACCTGCGGCCGCGGATTGGTAGGTGTCGGCTTTGAGAGGATCCCGAAGCGCTGGGTAGACACGTCCGGCCAGTTGCCGCCGACGCCCCGGGCGCTCTGGTAGATTCCTGCGAAGTTGTCGTACACCGCGCCCGCAGAGAAGCGCATCGTCGTCCTCTCGGACAGCCGGTAGGCCATTCCAAACCTGGGGCCGAACATTGCACCCCGGCCGGGGAAGAGCACAGAGTCCTCGCCGACCGAGACCACATTCTCCGGCAGCCTGCCGTCGGGTGTGGGGATGCATGGAGCTCCCCCGAGTTCGGCGCAGGGACCCGGCACCTTGATCACCATGTACTTTCCGGTGTCCGTGTTTGCGTTGCCCGTGTAGATGTTGGCGTCCTCGACGGTTCCGTACTGGGGAACCCATGCGTAGTCGAAGCGCAGCCCCAGATTGACCGTGAGCTTAGGCGTGGCCTTCCACGAATCCTGGAAGTAGATTCCCTGGTTCCCGCCGAATCGGAGTGACTCGATGATGTTCCTGCGGGTAGAGGCCTCCGCATAGTTCAGGATCATCGACGCGACAGAGTCCCCGGTCGTGGCCGAATTGGCCAGATCTGCGGTTGACACTTCGGCGAATGTCACGCCATGCGACGCCTGCGTGCGGGACATCGTCGCAAACATGAAGTCACCGCCGAACCGGATCGTGTGCTTGCCCTTGACCACGCTCATGTCGCCCTTGATCTGGTAGTTGTTCGCCGGACGGTTGGTAGTGATGATCGGCGTTCCGCCGAAGTAGTTGGCGGCGGATATCCCGGACAGGACGGGACCGTCGCGGTATTCGTAGATGCCCGACGGAAACCCAGCCTGCTGGGCGACAGCGGCAGCGTCGACATTCTCGAACTCGCGGAATGTCGGAATATCGCTGATTGAGCGACCGAACTGGAACTGGCCCGTCATGGACGGACTGAATATGTGCACGTAGCTGCCCGAGAAGTTCACGGCGTCCATCTCGTTGCTGTTGATGAGGCCTGCGCGGCCGCCACTGCTCTGGCCGGCTTGGTCGAGCTTGCTGAATCTGAACCAAGCGGTGTCCCTCGCACTGAAGTGATGGTCGACCTTGACCTGCCATTCCTCCTGGTCGACCGTCCGGCTGCGATTGTCTACAGCGTTGAACTGGGGGCGCTCGGTGACGGCTGGCCGCGGGAGCCCTGTGGCCTGGAGATAGCCGAGAATGCTCTGGTCGAGGCGACTCTGGGGGATTTGGTTGTTCGCGAACTGCGGCCGGACGAAGGCACCCGAGGCGTCTTCAGTGGTCTGGCCCGGATCGAAGACGTCCCGTCCCGACTGGCTGAAGTCTCCGCCGAGCTGGGCGGCGGTCGGCACGTTGTAGAACCGGGCCCCGGGCGTGCTGAAGCGGAAGATCTGCGCTGCTCCGAAGAAGAACGTTCGGTTGCGGACGACCGGGCCGCCGACAGTGCCTCCAAACTGGTTCTGGCGAAAAGGATCGATCGTGTTGCGATTGAACTGGCGCGCGTTCAGCGCATCGTTCTTGAGGAACCAGAATGCCGCGCCGTGGTATTCGTTCGTACCAGACTTGGTTACCACATTCACGATGCCGCCAGAGCCCATCCCGAACTCTGCGGAATCGTTGTGCGACTGCACCTTGAACTCCGCAATCGCGTCTAGGATCGGGGGGACCGCATAGGCATTCCCGAACGTCTCGAAATTCGCGACCCCGTCGAGCATGTACACGTTTGCCCGATTGTTCTGCCCGTTGACCGATGGGTTCGCGGCCTCGCCTACTTGCCTCGTGTAGCTCAGCGACTGGCTGCCTGGCGGGCGCACCATGACGACCCCCGGCTGCAGCATCAGCATCTGCGTGAAGTTGCGACCGTTCAGGGGAAGGGCCTTGACCGTTCGTTCCTCGACCGCTTGCCCGAGTTCGGCCGACGAGCTCTGCAGCTGTACAGCGGCGGCCATGACTTCGACAGTCTCGGTAACTGCCCCGATCTGCATGGGGAAATCCAAGGTCGTTGTCTGATTGACGGTCAGCGTGAACGGCTCGAGCTTTTGAGTGGTGAAGCCCGCCGACGATGCCTCAAGCGTGTATTGCCCGATCTGCACGTTCTGAAACCGGTAGACGCCCGCCTCGTTGGTCTCTGTGCTGAGAGCCACGCCGGTCTCGGTGTTCGTCAGCGTAAGCGTGGCACCGGGGATCACTGCCCCCTGCTCGTCAGTGACGGTACCGTTGACCGTGGCTGTGGACACCTGGGCCAAGCCCAAGCCGGGAACGAGTAACACCGTTGCGAGCACAGCCACGCATCCGGAACACACGTATCCGAGTCCTCTCCAAAGGTTCATTTAATCCTCCCCTAACAGCCGCCGTGACGATCAGAACAGGTCCGGCGACGGTCGAAGCCCAGTGTGGATTGTATCACGGGCCGACGGTCGTCGGCACCGCCCAAGCGTCGGCACACGGCACAGTTCCGGCATGGCGGACAATCGGCGATCGGAGCACCGGGCGGATCTGAGATGAGCGGGACGGAGCGTGATGACGGCTGCTCGGGAAGGGGACTCTCAAGTTAGAAGAGTCAGGGCCCCGTGCGCCGTTCTGTAGTCATTGGGACGGCCGGAGCGGTCTCCGGTAGTCCTGGGCGCGAGCGACGGCCGCCGGCCAGAGTCTGGCTCCGTCGCCAGAAGTCACGATCAGGCTTCGTTCGCAGAGTGCCTCAAGTTGGGCGGAGACCGCAGGATCCCGCATCCCAAGGCCCAATCAGCTTGTCGACCGCGATGGGTCGCTGACCTCGCAGGCCCGTAGGGAGCCTCGACGCCAGCGATTACGAGTCGGGAGACGCAAACCCTTGTCGAGGTTCGAATTGCCGGATTGGGACTCGGCGGGGGGGATCGGCTGTTGGGGCACTCTGGCGTGACGAGCGTCGGCGGCGTGTCCCGGGCGCGATTCGGATTCTGTGCTCCCGATTCGGGTGGCCGCTTTCTCAGACTTCTCCGGCCACCGCGACGAACAGGAAGAGGCCTTCAGCTGGCCCAGCTCTGCCCGCCGGGCATCCAGATCGCAACGGCCTCGACATGGGGCAGCAAAGCCCCGGAAAAAGCGCCCTGATTGCATTGGCGGCCCGGATCGTTTATCTTGCAAGATTGCGAGTATGAGCGCATCGGCGACAGCCCCTCTCCGAGCAACCTTCGATCGGCCCCTGTGTGACCGCCTCCTCTACTACATGGTCCTGATGCGGGAGTTGGAGGACCGAATAGAGAGCAAGCTCTACCGCCAGGGCAAGGTGCTCGGCGGCTGTTACACGGGCAGAGGGCAGGAAGCAATCCCGGTTGGTAGCGCGATCCTCTCCCGCGCCAGAGACTGGCTGACGCCATCCCACCGCGACATGGGAGCACTGCTGATCCGCGGCATCACCCCGAGGGAGATCCTCGCGCAGTACATGGGACGCGCCACCGGGCTGACGAAGGGGCGAGACGGCAATATGCACATGGGCTGCGCACGCCGCCACTGCGTACCGATCATCTCGTCGATCGGCGCAAGCATCCCGGTTGCGACTGGCCTTGCATTCGCGATGCGCTACAGAGACGAGTCCAACGTGGTCTTCAACTACTCTGGGGACGGTGCCTCCAGCCGGGGAGACTGGCACGAGGGCATCAACATTGCCGCCGTCATGCGGCTGCCCATCGTTTTCCTCTGCAACAACAACCACTACGCGTACTCGACGCCGCTAGACAAGCAAATGAGAATCGCGGATATCGCGGTGCGAGTCAAGGCCTACGGGATTCCGGCGGAGATTGTGGACGGCAACGATGTCTTCGCCGTCCATACGGCCACCCAGCGTGCCGTCGAACACGCCCGCTCGGGAAAAGGACCTTACTTCATCGAGTGCAAGACTTTCCGCATGAGCGGCCACTCGGCCCACGACGCAGCGGACTACGTGCCGCGCGGCCTGCGGGAAGAGTGGTCCAAGAAGGACCCGATCCTGATGCTGCAGAAGTACATGGTCGAGCACGCCGGCGCCGACGAGCAGGACTTCGTCGACCTGCGCCAGCGGGTGCTTGACGAGATCTCGGAGGCGGTGGAGTGGGCGCTCAACCAGCCATACCCCGACCCGGCGACCGTCGAGGATGGCGTATACGAGGTCCGCTGAGCGCCGACAGACCGAGATCGCACGATGCCACAGACTACCTATGTCGAGGCCATCCGGCAGGGCATCTGGGAGGAGATGGAGCGGGACAGCACGGTCTTTGTCATGGGTGAGGACGTCGCCGTGTACGGCGGGGCCTTCAAGGTCACCAAGGGGATGCTGGATCGCTTCGGCGAAATGCGGGTCGTGGACACCCCCTTGGCGGAGTCCGGCATCGTAGGAGCAGGCACGGGCGCTGCGATCAACGGTCTACGGCCCATCCTGGAGATGCAGTTCGCCGACTTCATGGGGTGTGGGTTCGACCAGATCACGAACTTCGCCGCTAAGTGCCGCTACCGCTGGGGCCAGTCCATTCCCATGGTCATCCGCGCGCCTGCCGGCGGAAACATCCACGGCGGCCCGTTCCACTCGCAGAACGTCGAGATGCCGTACGTGCACACGCCCGGCCTGAAGGTCGTGCAGCCTGCGACCGCCTACGACGCTAAGGGGCTGATCAAAGCGGCCATCCGCGACAACGACCCCGTGATCTTCCTCGAGCACAAGTACCTGTACCGATCGGTCAAGGAACACTTGCCCACCAGTCCCTACACGGTGCCGATCGGCAAGGCCAAGGTCCACAGGGAAGGCTCGGACATCTCGATCATCACCTACGGGTGGATGGTCCACGTTGCGGACGAGGCAGCCGGACGGGCGGCGGCGGAAGGAATCAGCGTCGAGGTGCTGGACCTCCGGACACTCGTCCCATTGGACCGTGGGGCGGTCCTGGCCACTGCGAAGAAGACCAGCAAGATCATTCTCCTGCACGAAGACACGCTAACGGGAGGCCTAGGGGGCGAGCTAGCCGGAATCATTGGGGAGCATGCTTTCGACTATCTGGACGGTCCGCTCGTGCGCATCGCCGCGCCCGACACTCCGGTCCCGTTCAGCGAAACGCTCGAGAAGGCATTCCTGCCGAGCAGCGACCAGGTGTTGGAAAAGACGCGCTGGCTGTACCGCTACTAGGGGGTGCCCCGACGGCCCTCCCGAGAGGAGGTTGGGACGTGAAGAGCAACAGAAGAGCATTCCTGAAGTCGTCTGGAGCCGCGGTGGTCGCGGCCCGTGCCTGGGCCCTGCCGGGGACGCGGCAGTGGCTGTCCGACGAGCCTGGCCGAGAGTGGCGCCACTACGGAGGAAACGCAGGGGCCAGCCGCTATTCGGAGGCAGACCAGATCACCGCGTCCAACGTTGCGCAGCTCCGCCCGGCGTGGGTTCACCACACGGGCGATGCGATGACGCGTCCTCAGACGACCATGGAGTGCACCCCAATCGTTGTCGACGGGGTGATGTACGTGACCACTGCTCAGGTCAAGGTGCATGCGCTGGACGCCGCCACGGGAAAGCTCCTATGGTCGTTCGACCCCATGGAGGGCAGTCGCTCCCGCCGCAGCCCCGGCGTCAACCGCGGCGTGTGCTACTGGCAGTCCGAGGACGGAAGCGAGAAGCGCATCTTCAGCACGGTCCAGAACAGGCTCTACAGCCTGGACGCGAAGACGGGCGTGCCAGACGGCTCGTTCGCCCGGGACGGAATGGTCGACCTCAATGAAGAGCTGGACAGCGAGGTCCCCGGCGTCTCTGTCAAGTGCACCAGCCCGGTGGTGGCCTATGAGGACCTGATCGTTGTCGGTGGCGGGGGCGGCGAAGGACCCTACCCGCAAGCCCCCGGGCACATCCGTGCCTACGACACGATGACCGGCAAGCGCCGCTGGATCTTCCATACGACGCCTCGTCCCGGGCAGTACGGCTACGAGACTTGGCCGCCGAACGCGTACAAGCACGTGGGGGGCACGAACAACTGGGCCGGAATGAGCCTGGACGTGGAGCGTGGCGTCGTCTACGCCGGCATCGGATCTCCTGCTTTCGACTTCTATGGAGGGGACCGCATCGGGGCAAACCTCTTCGGAAACTGCGTGCTGGCGCTGGACGCCCGGTCCGGAGAGCGCCTGTGGGACTTCCAGACGGTCCATCATGACGTCTGGGACTACGACCTGCCGGCACAGCCTGCGCTAGTCCGGATGCCACGCGGCACTCGACCTGGCGAGTCGATTGACGCGGTGGTCCAGCCGACCAAGCAGGGTTTCCTGTTCTTCCTGGACCGTGACACGGGCAAGCCGATCTGGCCGGTTGAGGAACGGCCGATCCCCATGTCGGACGTCGGCGGGGAGCAGCTCTGGCCAACCCAGCCGTTCCCGGTCAAACCGCCGCCGGTGTGCCGCCAGGGCTTCCCTGAGCGGTATGTCACCGACATCTCGCCCGAGTCGCGCAAGGCGGTGCTCGAAGCTTGGCAGCGCACCGATGCCGGCGCCCTGTTCACTCCGCCTAGCACGCGGGGCACACTTGTCCACCCGGGCTTCCGCGGAGGGTGCCTGTGGGGAGGTTGCTGCTACAACCCCAATTTGCAGCGCGTGTTTGTGAGTTCAGACGAGACGACCAACCGGATCCAGCTGCAAGTCGCGCCGAACGAGGACTTCGACTACGCGCTCCCTGACCGCAGCGAGTTTCTGGATCCTGACGGATTCCCGGCCATCAAGCCGCCATGGGGCTATGTGACTGCGATCGACTTGGCGACGGGCGAGTTCGCCTGGCGCGTCGTGAACGGCGAATTCCCGGAGCTGACCGAGAAGGGCATTCCTAAGACCGGCTCGCCTTCGCACGGCGGATCGATCGCGACCGCCGGCGGGCTCGTGTTCATGGCCGGCACGTTCGACAGGAAGTTGCGCGCGTTCGACCAGAACTACGGCGACGTGCTGTGGGAGACGGAGCTCAACGCAGCCGGCTTCGCTACGCCCTGCACGTACGAAGCGGGGGGCCGGCAATTCGTCGTGATCGCAGCCGGCGGCGGCAAGGGGGACTCTCCCTCCGGCGATGAGTTTGTCGCGTTCGCCCTTTCCTGACGGCGGAGCGGCATTGGCCCCCAAGGCACTGTGCTCGCGGGCCATTCGGGCAGAGCCCCCGTCGCTACGGCGGTGCCGTCGGCCCGTCGCCTCAGCTCGGCATCGTCTCGACGCCTGCCGGCGCTGATTCGAACCTCTCCGACTGCACGCCATGCCAGCGCACCCCTGCGGGAACCATGAGCACTCAGACAGGGAGGCCGAAGGCCGCCACTGGCTCGCCCAGGCTGAGGTGGCCACCTCCTAGGTGGGCACGTCGTCAAACGGTGGAGCCGTATGCGGTGTGCAGCCCATCCGCGCCCCAATTGCGGCGGTGAAGGGAAAAACTGATGCCGCGCTCGTCCGCCCGCCGCCGGAACTGGTGCCGCCACGTGGGCAGAGGGTTGAGCCGGTGGCACGCGAAGCCCGCACGTTGGTTCGTCGGGCCCGTTCCAGTGCCCGGCCCTTTAACGGACCGGGGTGGACGGCTGCCGATCAGCGTTAGGTGCCGAACCCCGAGGTGCTTCGCCGCCTCCGATCCTCCGACTGTCCCTTGATTCCGCTCGGCGAGATATGGTAGCACCATTGATCGGATGTCCCGGACATCATCTTGCGACTCATCTATGCGACTGTTGACTCTCTCCTCTAGTGCGTCGATGCGATCGTTGACGTCGTCGAAGCGGGCGTTCCGAAGGTAGGCCTGACCCAAGACAAGGCCGCCGACCACGAACACGGAAGTGACGATGAATTGCGTGTCGCGCGTCAAGCGCTTCGGAGATCTCGACTCAGCATTTTCCGGCGTTCCGGCGTTCTGGCCGGAAGTCTCCCGAGTGCTTCTCACGGGCACATTCTAGATTCCCGGATTCTGGGGAATCAACGCGCGCCGCTTGGCATGTTGTCAAAGGCGAAATCCCAGGGCTGAGCGAAAAGGGCATCCCCAAAGCCGGGCCGCCTTCGCGCAGCGAATCAATCGCGACCGCAGGCGCTCTGGTGTTCATGGCAACCACGTTCGACGGAAAGTTCAGCGCGTTCGACCAGAACTACGGTGACGTGTTGTGGGAGACGGAGCTCAACGCAGCCGGCTTTGCCACGCCCCGCACGCCCGAAGCGGCCGACAGATCGTCGTGGTCGCCGGCGGCGGCAGCAATGGAGACCCGCCCGCCGGCGATGGACTTGTCGGGTTCGGCGTGCACCGACGACGGAGCTGCGGCAGCCTCCAAGGCAGGGTGCTCACCGACCATTCTGAGCGAGCCGTTCTCGCTGAGGTCAGACGACCAGCCCATCGCCCCCTACAGTGTTGTCACGACGCTTGCCGCGGGTGCTTCGAACGTCCCCGGTGTCCCCGGTCAAACAATGCCACAACCTGCTGACGGTTTCTGGAGCAGTCTTACGTTCGGAGGACGGGGGAGCATCGTGGGAGAATAAGCCGAAACCGGAGCCACCGTCTACACGGACTACGGTTGCGCGTACGCCTCGCTGCGGGTCGACCGCGATGCCGGGTGGCAGGTGTTGGGCGTGCACGTCCGGGGTGACGTCAAAGTCAACTCCATCGAGTCGCTCTGGTCGAAGCCGAAGCGCCCCCACAATGGCACTGTCCGAAAGCCGAGCCCGGCGGATATGGACCGCTACGGGCACGATTTCACCGGACTGGCTACATGTCGGTAAGCTACACCACGGGACAACTGGGAGCGAAAGCTAGGATCGTGCACAAGTCACGACCTCGGTACCGGGACCTGAGTTGCATCTGGCAAGCGGGCCGACATCCGGGTATCTCCCTAACAGTCCCGGGAAGGACGATTGCAGAATGTCGGAAGCAGGTACTTCCTGGGCTTCGTGTACTCTCAGACGTCGTGATCGGCAATGTACTATAGACATGTTGCTTGAGGACGATGGTGGAGAATGTCTACGCAATTCTACTGTACCGTCCGAACGACGAGGTGAGCAAACGAATTGAAATCGGTTTCCAAATGCCTACAAGTACACGGATACTAGCTACCTAGTCCACGGCTCACCGTTTGTCTTGGCGTCGAAGATCGCCGAGACTATTGGTCTGAAAGGGGATGATCGTGTACAGGATTCCTCCGGCGTCGTATTCAAATTGAACCAAGGGTACTCTGGATACACCCGCCCAGACCTGTGGGACTGGCTATCGAACCTCGGCTAGGGAACCATGCCGGACGACGCCCGCAGCGAGCCTCCCGCCACACCCGGAGAACAGGCTGAAACGCGAGGCCACATTTAGGACCTGCTTTCGAGGGTTAGTCGGCTGGAAGGCCAGTTTCAGCATCTCGCAACCCGAACCGACGTTACGAAGGCAAAGCTCTGGATGGTAGTCGGTGCGGGTGCGTGCATTGTTTCGATCATCGCTGCTCTCGCGGCCATCATTACGACGTTCCTCCGCTTCATGGGAGCGTCGTAGTGTAGCGGGCAGGACTGTCCAATACAGTTCTCTACTCTAATGACAATAAGACGAAATGGGCAGCAAGCCCGCCAAGGCTTTTGTTCGAGTGGCTGACCGTGCTCACACCGTCGAGTAGGCCGTACCAGCTACGAGCCGATCAAGGCGGATAAGTAAGCGGCGTTCCGCACGGACGCCAGCTTCGAGGAGTCCGTCGATGCCGTACTCTCACCAGCCGATATGGGTAGATCGACAAGCCTAGGAGCAATCGAACCTCCAACCAGCGGTTTCGGGAGGTCCGCAAGTGATCCCGTACGTGAAGTGCAGGCTCGCCGGGCACCAATGGTATGCGTCGTCGGAGAATCGCAACAAAGCCGGATCCGAACCGTCTGCCCGCCATCCGTCCGGCTTGAGTAGTACTGAGCAGGGACCGGCGTTGTTGGACTCAAGCGGCACGAATGCACTCCCGCCCGGCGCGGAGACTGTCCCACACGAAGACCGCTCCACCAACGACGAAGTCGTCCAAGTCGCCGTTGTGGCCGAGGTCTTTCCGCGACGGCCCAAAGCCGGTGCTGATGCAGACACCGCAGTGCCACAGCAGTGCCGGTTTGTTGCACTGAAGCGCTGTCCGCGAGACCCTTGAGGGACAGCGTGTCCGTCTCTGGAGAATTGTGTGGCTACAGGAGGTTGTCGCCCACGTCATGGGTCACCGGGGCCGCGCCCGAAGCCGTGACATCGGGCGCACCGCTCTCTCCGCTGGTGTCCTCGAAGTGCGTCAGGGGCAGACCCGCTTCCTTCACGGACCCCCGGAACAGTGCGGCCTAAGGCATGTCAGGGCCGCTTCCCCCGGGAGGGGCACGCCAGCTGCCCAAGAGGATCTAGGCAAAGATCAGGCGACCGACCAGAACGAGGCCCAGTGTGACGCGGAGGCCGCCACCTCATGCGCCGGCGATCGCTGCTAGGATGCGGGCTGTGGCACGGTTTGCTCTTCCGTCGGCTCAGGTCTTGCTTGCGGTCATTGTTGCCGCGGTGGGTGCAGCGGCCCAAGAGGCCAGGATCGTCGCGACCGTGTTCGACGAGCGCACTGGGGACACCGTGACCAGACTCCCGGCGGAGCGCTTCCAGATCCGGGACGGCAAGACCGACCTGCGGGTCCTCTCCGCGCTTCATCCCGACAGTCCGGTGGACATCCTCGCCCTCGTCGACTCCAGCATGGTGGGGGATCTGGCCCGCCCGACCGCCGAGGGATTGGTGGCCGCACTCGCCGACGGCCAGCAAATGGCGGTAGCCCAGTTCGACGAAGGCGCCACCCTGCTGCAAGACTTCACGTCCGACAAGCAGCGCCTGTACCGGGCGGTTGAAGGAATCGAGTACGGCAACCTGCCACGGCTGAACGATGCACTCTACGCGGTGATCGACGGCGCATTCGACACGGGGACGAACCGTAGGGCAATCATCGTCCTCTCTGGTGGAGCCACTGCCGCCAGCCGCACTCGCGAGGCAGAAGTGCTACAGGCCGCAAGGGATCGGACAGTGTCGATCTACACCGTGTTCGTCCGCACGGCGGCCCGCGGCCACCTGCGGCGGCTAGCCCTCAGCACGGGGGGCGCGGCGTTTGCGGCAAGGCGCCTTGGCCTTGAGCCGAGGGCGCTCGCGTCCAAGGTCCTAGAGGCGGTCCACGGTGCCTATGAACTGCGAGCCGAGGGCGTCTTCGCGCTTGGAAACGACGTTTCGGTCGCAGTGCACCCGTCGGCCGGAACCAAGCAGAAGCTGACCGCCTCGGCGCTTCCGATCGACTGAAGCTCCGCTTACGCGCCGCGGGCGCTGCCCTTTGGGGTGGCCAGATATCCCTCGATCAAGCCGTTGTCGATCTTGTTGACCACCAACTCGTAGGGGATGCGGGCGCCTTCGACATAGAACTGCACTGGCTCCAAGAGTGTCTTGCGCCGCTTGACGATTTTCTTGTCATCAGCCCACAGCTCTATCGAGTAGCGGTTGCGCTTGCGGTCCGTGCCCGTCAGCTTGATGCTCACGGGACCGACCCTCTGGGCATTCCTGGTTCTTCCGAGGTTGAATTCGTAGTAATTCCGCTCGCCCAGTTCCTTGAGGGCCGCCAACTCTTCGCCGTTTGTGGCAATCAGTCCGCTCTGGACGCCGAGGTCACCCTTGACGCTGGTCAGCTCGGCCACGGCCTTCTCAAGCTCGGAGCGCGTCTCCTCCACGGCCACCTTTACCGTGTCGACCTCGCCGCCGAGCTCGCCCACCTGGGAAGTGGTCTGCTCCAGCTTGCCGCCGACCTCGGAGATCTTGGCCTCGCTCTCCTGCCGTGCCGTCTCGATCTCCCGCTCTAGGTCTTGGGCCCGGTCCAGCGCCCTAGCCTCGACCTGCCTCGTCCGCGCATCAATCCGCTCTTGGGTGGACTCCGCGGTCGACTCGACAAGCGACGTGACCTCGGCCACCCTCTCCTCCAAGCTCTCGCTCGTGCGGGACACCGACCCGTCAAGCAGCGACAGTCGCTCCTCGTGCGTCGCGAACTGCGCTCCGACCTCCTCCCGGAATGCGTCCAGCTGCAAGAGCGTGTATACGTTCGCGCCAGCCAGTAAGGCGATCCCTGCGAGCAGAAGGAAGACGACCACGGACGACTGGACTTGCCCGGCGTTTCCTTTCAAGGTGCGCTGCGTCGGTTGTGCCGTGGTGTTCATGGTCCCCTCCACCTGTGGGCTGCCCGGTATTCTACCATTAGGCTTTGCCACTTCTGCCAGATTTGACGCTTCCGGGCCACCAATCGGTTACCTGAACCTTTGACGGGATCGGCCTCGGCCAATGCCGCCGACCGCGCTGACCCGTACCATTCAACGGAGGAATCACCACAAGCATGCGACTGCACCTGTTTGCCCTTGGTTTGGCGGCCGCCACGGCCGCACCCATCACCGCCCAGGACTGGATCCAACTGTTTGACGGCAAAACGCTGAACGGCTGGGTCCAGCGGAACGGCTTCGCCACCTACCGCGTCGAGGACGGGACGATATTAGGCCGCACCTCGGCGGGCAGCCCAAACTCGTTCCTGTGCACGACCACCCACTTCAGCGACTTTGAGCTCGAATTCGAGGTCAAGGTCGACGACGGCCTCAACTCCGGAATCATGATCCGCGCCAGCCAGAAGACCGCGGCCACAGGCGCCGGCCGCAACAACGCGATCGGCCGCGTCTACGGCCCACAGGTCGAGATCGAGTCCAGCGGACCGGAAGGGGCCGAGTCCGGGTACATCTACGGCGAGGCGACGGGCCGCGGGTGGCTCACGCCGGAAGACCGCCTAGTGGCGCACAAAGCAGTGCGGGACGGGGAATGGAACAGATTTCGTGTCGTCGCCAAGGGCGCTCGAATCCAGACTTGGATCAACGGCGAGTCGATCGAAGACTTGACCGACGACGAGGCCTACGCCGATCACGGTGGAGGCTTCATCGGCCTGCAGGTGCACGGCATCCGGCAGGGAACGGGCCCGTTCGAGGTGGCCTGGCGCAACATCCGCGTCAAGCCACTCAACTGAGGGAAGCATGGAGGCGTCGCCGCCCGCTATGTCGACAGACCGTGGGCGGCGCCCGCGAAGCTTTCTCCCCCACCTTCTCCGCGTCAAGGCATCGACCTGCTTCGGGCGCCGGATCACGCCTCCGTTCGTGACGTTGTACGTCACCACGCGATGCGACGAGAGCTGCATTCACTGCTACTACTGGGACGAACTCAACCCGAGGCCCAACCGGGACATGTCCCTCGATGAGTTCGACGAGACGCTGTCGTCAATGGGAGAGATCTTCAACCTCTTTATCGGCGGGGGAGAGCCGTTTCTGCGGCCGGACCTGGCCGAGATACTGCTGGCCGCCCACAGGCACAATCGGGTCGCCAACGCCTACGTCCCGACCAATGGCCAGCATGCCAAGCGCGTGGTTGCAGTCGTGCGGGACGTCCTCACGGCGGCCCCCGGCATGCGCTTTCACCTGAACCTGAGCGTGGACCATGTCGACGAGGCCGAACACGATCGCATCCGAGGACGGACGGGAGCATTCCGACGCCTGCTGCAGACAGCCGAGGCCGTCGAGCCCCTGCGCGCGGAGCATCCCGGCCTGGTCTTGCACACCCTCACGACAGTGATGCGGGACAACCAAGCGGACATCCTACGCATCCACGAGGAGCTAAAGCGGCGCTTCCAGCCCGACGGGACCTCCTACAACTATTGCCGGGGGAATCCGCTGGACCCGGCGCAGACGGAGGTCGACCCGGCAGTCTACCGGGCCCTCGCAGAACGCGTCAGGCAAGACCGGCAGACGGGACGCCTCGGACACGGGCGCATCAGGGCAGCAAACCACAGCCTAGACGAGCGCGTCCGCGAGAGTGTGGAGCGGACAGTGATCGAGCGACGTGCGCAGTTCTCGTGCGTCTCCGGCCGCCTGGCATGCGTGATCTACAGCAACGGCGACGTGACCGAGTGCGAGACCAAGAACTCGCCGCTCGGCAACCTGCGGGAGGTTGGGTACGACTTCCCGTCGCTGTGGAACTCGGACCGCGCCCGGCACGTGGCGCGCGAGGCCGCCGACGGTTGCTTCTGTACGCACGAGTGCGGCCACTACGCCTCGACGATCTATAGTCCGAAGCTACTGGCCAAGGTCGTCGCGGGCGCGGCGCGGCCAAGCGGCCGCCAGCGATCCCCCCGTATCGCGGCACGCTAGGGACTTGCCCCCGCCGATACCCGGCTGGGGAGGCGTTGACGCGGGCAGCGATTTGGCCTACGATGCAGGTGCTCGGCTGTGGGAGCCGAGCTGCGTGCCATCTTATCGGTTCACGGCTTGCGCCTGTACGTGGCCGGGTTGACCCGGCCACTGTTCCTAAGCCAGGCGCCGCGCGCGCCTTCTCAGAATCCGGGAGGATGGGGTGTTCCGACGAATCCGCGAGCAGATCCAGACTGTCTTCAAGCACGACCCCGCAGCCAAGAGCAGCCTAGAGGTGCTGCTGTGCTACCCGGGCGTTCACGCGATCCTGATGCACAGGGCCGCCCACGCGCTGTACCGTTCCCGACTCTACGTACTTGCCAGACTCGTGTCGCACTTGTCGCGCCTAGCGACGGGCATCGAGATCCACCCCGGAGCTCAGATAGGCCGGCGCTTCTTCATAGACCACGGCATGGGAGTAGTGATTGGTGAGACCGCTGTCATCGGGGACGATGTGCTGCTGTACCAAGGCGTGACCCTAGGGGGCACAGGGCACGGGAAGCAGCGCAGGCACCCGATGCTGGGGAACCATGTTGTGGTGGGATCCGGCGCAAAGGTCCTCGGCAACATCGAACTCGGGCAGTGGGTCAAGGTGGGCGCCGGATCCGTAGTCGTCAAGTCCGTGCCGGCCCACGCGACGGTCGTCGGCATCCCCGGGCGAATCGTGGCCGTCAAGGGGGTCACGGTATCCCACGACGAGTGGCAGATGCTCGAGCACGGGGAATTGCCTGACCCCGTTGGCCAAACGCTCGCCAATCTGAACGAGCGGCTCTCGATGCTCGAATCGCGCTCCGGCTTCCCGATCGATCCCGAGCCGGACATCGCCGAGAGTTCCCCCGGCGGCTAGGCTTCAGAACGTTGGACGGGAATCCGGAGTCGTGATCTCCTCCTCCAGCGGCGGCAGGCCCAGATCGGTGGGATCGATGGCCTCGATCGGAGGCCCGGAACCATCACTGACACGGTTGGCCTTACGCAGCTGCTTCTTTTCCTCTTTCTCGCGCCGCTTCGCAGCCCGCGCAAGTTCCTTCAGACGCTTCTGGAATCTAGTGTTCGATCTGCTGGCCAATGAGTCCCCCTCTCCGGCTTCAAGACGCTCGCACGAGACCCGACTCGGCAATCGAGCCTTCCCGCGCGCGCTGCCCCATTATTACAAGCCTTAACGGAATTCGTCATCCCCAGGCCGCAGCGCAGCGGGCTTCGGCCCGGTGTACAGCGCCGATGCGCGGCGGAACTGCCGTCGGAGATGCTAGACCGGTCCAGTCCGGCTAGGCCGCACGGCCGTGCGCTCCAGCCCAACTCGCTGCCATTGGGCCTCGGCCCAAAACAGGCCGGCTGCTACAGGCTGGCCTCACGGATAGACAATGAACTCAAGCAGATTGCCATCCGGGTCACGCACGTATCTGCTTGTTCCGCGGGCCGTTCCGCCGTCCTTGCCGCCAGTTCGCTCCACCGGCCCCGCAATGACGTCTGCGTCGGCGTCGCGTAGCGTTCGCAAGAGGGACGCTTCCCCGCCCTCCCATACGAAGCAGAAGTCCCCACATGGCGGCTGGGCGGCCGGGGCACGGAGCGTCGTGGCAGGGTCCTCCCACACGTGTGGGCGATGGAAATTGATCTTGTGGTCGCCAAAGTGTACGGAGCAGATCCCCCGGCCCTCGTTGACCTTGAAGCCAAGGGACCTGTAAAAGGCCACCATCGCTTCGGTGTCCCGCATCGGTGCGGCGACGTGGTCGAATCCGAGTACGCGGCCCCGACCTTCAGTCTGGGCCCGAGCACGGCGCACGGGCGCCGCCATGGCCCCGACAGCCAAGCTCGAGCGTGCGAGACGGCCCAAGAACGTCCTCCGAACCAAGGTGCGCACAATCCATCTCGGAGCTGTCATGCCCTATACTCCCCATTCGCGGCAAGCGCCGCCGGATCCCAGCGCGCGACCCGCATCTCGTAATGGTAATCCTCTGAGACCTGTGTGTAGTAGGCGGTCACGGCCCGCCCGTCAGGGGTCTGGACCGTGCTTGGGTAGCCGCAGTCAGAGCGGGGGCAGTCGGCAATACGGACGGGCGGGCTCCAAGTCGAGCCATCGTCGTCGCTGACGCGCACATCGACGCCGAAGTTGTTCCAGCAGCGGTTTCCGTAGCTCAGCAAGATGCGCCCGTCGGCCAGCTCGGCAAGGTGGCCGGTTACCTGCCGAGGCAGAGTGAGCGGGAACTCTCGATCCCAAGTCATGCCGTCGTCGTTCGAGCTCAACAGTTCCAAGTGCACATCGCTGCGCTCGCGGAACTCCCTGCTGGCGGCCAGCCAGCGCCCACCGCCGAGGTGCAGGATGTCTGTCTCGTTCCCGACAGGGTTGAGCGGGGCCACAATTTCCCAATTGCGTCCGTCATCCGAGCTCCGCAAGAGGTAACAGGTCCGGACTTCTCCCCGTCGGAGATAGGCTGCCACCCGCAGCGACCCGTCCTCGGCGGCGCGGACGTTCCCGAACGGTATCAGCTCGTTCCTCTCGCCGATGCCCTCCCTCGGTGGGGCCGGGAAGCCACTTGTGACTTCCCAAGTGGCTCCGCTGTCTGGAGAGCGGCAGACCCAAGCCCGGACAGGGCGGTCGAACGGAGCGACCGGTTCGCCGGGGCGAGCGCGGTCGGCCCAGCCGCTGCAGAGGACAACGATATCGCCGTTTGCGGCGAGCCCGGCGGCGCAATTCATGCGATTCGTTCCGGGCTCGTGCGGCGCCACGCGGCTCAGAAACCGCCAAGTGCCCCCGCCGTCCCGGCTGGCCCAGCAGTCCAAGTCCCCTTCCCAAAGACCGTGGCAGGGCTGGTTGAAGATCAGGGCGAGGATCGTCCCGTCGGCAAGGACCTGACAGTTGGGCCACGCGCACACTCCTTGGATCGCAGTCTGGTTGGTGATCCCTGCGTGGCCGGGCCCGCCGACAGCGGCCGCTGCAGCGGCCATTCTCGCTGCCGGCCGTGCAAGGAGTCCGACCGAGGAGAACACTGCGAGCGCGCCGCGACGGTGGATCTTCACGGCAATACTGTAGCGCCCGACCGACCGCGCGACATGCACTGCCGGACGTTATGCATGTCGGAGGCCAGACGGGAGGAGCGCGAGGTACGGCGGATGCCTAGAGGCGCAGGCGACGAGCACAGGGGCTACCTACGGCTGTCACTAACGTGTCGTCAGGCCCTCATGCGGTTCGCCCAGGATCAGCGCTGCAAACTGGTGGAGGGTCTTGGCCCGAAGCAGGTCCAGCTAAACGATGACTAGCTAGGCCTTATGGAGAACGACAACATTGCCAGCGCGAAGCCGGGTGTCGTCAATCAGATCCCAAAGCCCGTGGCTACAGGCTAACCTCTGGTCCGGAAGTTCACGTCAGCGCTACATCTCGTTTCTGAAGGGAGCCGGCCCGCTGCGTCGGTCCAACTGTTAGCCGACTCCCGATCCGCGACTGCGGCCGCTGCCTTCCACGACCGTTCTCGGCAATCTTCCGATCGGGGATTCTGGATACAATCGATGCCGCAGGAGGCTTGCATCGCTATTCGCTGGCTGGCATTCGCCGTGCTCTCTGTTTCATTCTGTGGAGCGCAGACTATCAAGACTCCGGTAGCGGAACAGAATTCAGACACTGTTGCGGACTGGCGGTCCGACCCGGCCAAGGTGAGGCTTGAGGAAGTGTTCAAGGCGGGGGTCGACGTGACGGATCCCGCGCCCCTGCCCAAGGGCCACGTCCTGAGGGAATCGTTGTGTTCACCCTGCAGATTGCCCGGCGTTCAAGTATGGACCACTGGCGGAGGTTGGGTGTCGTCAAGTCGAACATCCGGCGGTTTGCTGATAGACCGGCACTGCCCAATGTCGTCGACAAGCAGCTGGGCCACTGAGGTGCCACCAGTCTTCTGGGCGTTCTAACGAAATGTGCTCTCGCATGATTGCCGCGCTCGGGTTGCCGTCCTTCCTGGCTCTCTTTGGATGCACGGGTGGGGAATTCCCGTCCGGGCCGCCCAACATTGTCGTCATCATCTCTGATGACCACGGCTGGCCCGATTACGGCTTCATGGGGCATCCGGTCATCCAGACTCCAAACTTGGATCGCCTCGCCTCAGAGTCCTTGGTCTACACCCGTGGTTACGTCCCGGCCCCGGTGTGCCGGCCGAGTCTGGCGACCATCGCGACCGGCCTCTATCCGCATCAGCATCGGATCACGGGCAACGACCCCCCGGGAGAGACGCTCCGGGCAACCCGGACACCTGAAGGGCGGGCGTCGATGGAACGGGTGTTCGCGCAGAACCAGAACGTGATGCACCTGCTTGCCCGCTCGGGGTACGTCAGCCATCAGTCAGGCAAGTGGTGGGAAGGGGACCCGACCAGCCACGGCTTCACGGCCGGAATGACGCATGGCGACGTCAATCGGGGAGGACGGCATGGTGACGACGGACTAGCTATCGGTCGGGAGGGCATGCAGCCGATATTCGACTTCGTGGAGTTCGCCGTCGTGGGCCCCGCGGCACAATTCATCGTCGAGTACGAACCAAGACCGTTCTTCGTTTGGTACGCGCCGTTTTTGCCGCACACGCCCCACAACCCGCCGGACCGGCTCTTGGACAAGTACCGGTTGCCCGAGCGGCCAGAACGTGTCGCCAGCTACTACGCAATGGTGGCTTGGTTCGACGAGACGGTCGGGCAACTTCTTGATTTCCTCGACGGCAATGAGCCCTCGCAGTTTCCGCCTGTCTTACCGTATCCCCGCATTCCGTCCGATATTGACAGGCTCAAGGAGACCGTCGTGCTCTACGTCGCCGACAACGGGTGGCTGCCAACCGAGGATCGAGCTGATCAGGCCACGGCTCGGGCGAAGATGTCGCCCTACGAACTGGGCGTGAGAACGCCGATCATGGTCCGCTGGCCGGGGAATGTGGAACCTCGTCGGGATGATACAACGCTCGTCAGCAGCATCGACCTGGTCCCGACCATTCTCGAAGCCGCCGGAATTGAGCCGCCACAGGCGCTCCCTGGCGTAAGCCTGCTGGACCGGGAGGCACTCTCGCGGAGGAAGCAAGTCTTCGGCGCGACATTTGCGCACACTGCCGTCGATGTCCTCGACCCGGTTGCGAATCTCAAGTACCGCAGCGTCGTCCGCGAGGACGGATGGAAGCTCATTCAGCCGTACGAGCCCAACAAGGACGTGACGATGCTGCGTCGTGGTGACATTGCCGACTGGATGCGTTTCGACCCCGAACTCTATAACGTCATTGAAGACCCGGCCGAGACTCAGAACTTGGCAGCAGTCCGTCCCGAGCTCGTGACGGAACTGCGTACTGCATTGCGGGATTGGTGGCTGGTACCTGGGGATACACCTGGGGAATAGCCGGGATCAGGTGATCGGCTGCCGTCATTCAGGACCGTCCCGCTGCCGTACCGGCACCAGCCGGTTGGTCGCCTCTGGGACTGTTTGGGTGGAACGGTCCCGCCATCCAACTGCGATGGACTCCAACACCCCAGTACTCCCCAGGCCCGAAATGCAGGTGAGCGAAGTTCAACGAAAGGTAGCTCTCGCAGCTACCACGAAGTGCCTCCTGCTCGACGCCCCAGCCGCACGCATCCGGAACTCCGCCCAGATGGCGTCGCTGTTTGCGCTGCTTCTCTGAAGCCGGACTGTGACGGTGTCTCCAGCAGGAGACATAGTCCGGGAGCACAATGGCCGACCTGTTGCTAACTCTTATCGACGCGTCAACCCTACCGTCTCCGTTGAGATCCCCGGTCGTCCCTAGCCGCCGCTAAGCACGCCGCGGTCACCCCGCCGAATGCGGGCCCGGCCCGGTTGGAATCGTCGAGGAACGAGCCGAACAGGTTGCCGACCAGCATAGGTACTTCAACGTGCGAGAGCCGAGGCCGAATTCCCGAGGTCGGCCATGCCAATCCTTGAGAACAGTGCCAAGTCCCTTGCCAGGTTCTCCCGTGATGCCCGCGGCATCGGACACGTCCTCGATCATGCCGTCTCCTGCGTTCCGATTCAGCGTATTCCGGACGCGCCGAGACTCTCTCGGACGAGCATCCGACCGATGCTCCGCATGACACGCACTTCCGCCACGCGAAACGTTTCGGAGACGCGGCCTGAAGATCGGGAGTGACCGCACAAGAACCGCGATCGTCGGAGCCTGTCCCGTCTCGAACCCGGCCCTTCACGTGCAACAGCTCCCCATCCACCGATGCTAGGGAGACAGAACAATCGACAATGCCAAATCTCACTGAAATGGTGTTCTTGGACAACGTGACATGACATGCTAAATTACCACTCTTGGCAAACATGCAATATGGTGTTCTTATGCCTAGTCAGTCTCCATTGAACTCCGGAAGCGTGAGAGGCGATACGCCGATGCACTTCGATGTGGCCGTTTCCGAGTCGGGCCGTTTGGTCATACCGGTCGCCTTGCGAAGACGCCTCGGCATCGACGGGCGGCCGGCACGCGTGCTGTTTCGCGCCGGTCAGGGTGAAGTTACGGTTACCACCAGAGCGCGCCAACTTCGCCGTGCCCAGCAAGTCTTGGCCCAGTTGGCCACGAAATCGGACGTGCGCGCATCCGACGAACTGATTCGTGAACGCCGGGCCGAAGCCAGACGGGAGTCCAATGGAGGGTAGGATCGTCCTCGATGCATCGGCCCTCCTTGCGGCGCTGTTCGGAGAACTCGGTGCGGATTTTGTCGAGGCACGCATTGAGCGAGCGATCGTGTCCGCCGTGAATCTTTCGGAAGTGGGGGCCAAGCTGTGTGATCGAGGCCTCGACAAAGGCGATCTCGAAGTTCTCCTTGCATCGTTGGATCTCCCAGTCCGGGTTTTCGATGAGGCTCAGGCGATGCTGGCAGCTGCCCTGCGATGCCAGACCAAGCGCGCCGGCCTGTCGCTCGGCGATCGGGCCTGTCTTGCGCTGGCAATCTCCGAGGGCATTCCGGCCGTCACGACCGACCGCACCTGGGCACGCTTGGCGCCCGCAATCGGCGTCGAAGTTGTCTTGGCCAGATAACGTCGATCCTGCAGCAGTCGGGCCTTGGACTCGAGGCAGTGGGCCGACGGCCCCGTGAAGCGCCGCGGCACTGCGAGCCGGAGCAAACCGCCGATGGCCGCGGAGCCCACCCCGGCCGCCCGCAATTCGAACGCGAGAACGACGGGATGAGTCCCGCAGTCCAGCCGAAGCCTGCGGGTCTGGGCCGCGCCGGCGCGCGGCTAGAACCGGAAGCTGATCCTCGAATAGTAGTACCCGCCGTTAATCCCGAACGGAGCCGTCCGAGGGTACGGGAAGATCCCAGAGGATTCCGTGCCAGGGATGACATTGCCGCTCCTGTCGGTGATGTTGCTGAACGGCGCTCCAGCAATGTCGGACAGAAACGTCCCAAAGAGGTCATTGAACTCATTCCGGTCGGGATACACGTTGAAGAGGTTGTGGGCCCCAACTATTAGCTCGGCGTTTCGGGAAAGGCGAACCGCGAAGTGCACGTCGGTCACGGTCTTGGGGCTGAACTCCTGATTCTGACTTCTGGAGATCAGGCCCAGCTGGTCCCAGAGCGTGTAGCTCCCGAAGTACCTCAGACCCGCGCCGAATCGTATCCTTCCCAATCGGTACTCGACCGTGCCTTGAAGACGGGTGGAAGGCTGGAAGTCCTCGATGATCGCCCGGTCGGCCGGCTCGAACAGAATGCCTGCGATCGGAGCCAAAGTGGAGGGGAACTTCAGATCTCCCTCGAGGGTCGTGTCGAAATAAGCCCCTGAGAATCCCCAGTCAAGCACGCCCCCTCCGCGGAACGCGTGCGCGCTGCTGAGGGCGAATTCAACGCCGCTCGTGACAGTCCGGGCCGCGTTTGCGAAGAACTGGGCACCTTGGATGCGGGTGTCCCTCATCACCCGAGCCACGCTCGGCGCCGTCGATTCGACAGCGTCTGCGCTGAAGTTGGCACTCATGACGATGCGGTCGTCCACGGTCACCCGGAACGTGTCGACGGTGAGGGAGGCCGCTTGGCCGAACCTGCCCACGAATCCGCCACTGAAGTTCAGCGATGTCTCCTCCTTGAGCTGAGGGACCTGCAGCGCTTGGACTATCTCGCTACTGTTCGGGAACGTGCCGACTTCGGCGAGCACAGATTCGCCGGACTCCGATTCGACAGAGAGCGTGTCAATCTTGCTGTAGTGCAGCTGGTGCAGGGACGGGGCGCGGAAACCCGTGTTGACACCGCCCCTCACCGCGAATGACGGAGTGAAGTCGTAACGGAAAGACAGCTTCCCGTTGATGGTGGATCCGAAGTCGCTGTACCGCTCCAGCCGGCCGGCAGTGCCCAAGGTGAGCTTTCCTCCGAATAACCACTCCAGATCGAGATAGGCCGCTGCGTTCGTGCGACTGGCGTCGGCCTCGTCCGTGGGGCGGTAGCCGGGGAACACTTGGACCCCGGGTGGCGCGCCGGCCCGACAAGCGCTCTTGTCCGAGGTCGGGTCATCGAGACAGTGCAGATAGGAGACCGGCACTCCGGCCCGGATTCCGTAGCCATCCCTGCGGAACTCGCCGCCAAACGCCAGATTCGTGGTGCGACCAGCCTGCTCGAACAGTCGCGACACGTCGAGATTCAGCGTCGTCTGGTCGAACAGCAAGCCTCCGGCATCGGCTTCGGTCGGGCTCGCCGTTCCGTATGAGGCGTTGTTGGAGTTCTTTATCAGGAAATCGAACGTGTTGCGGCCATGGTTGACGCTCATGTCAAAGGTCCACCCCCCAGCCGTTTCCCAATCGACGCCCGCCGCGAACGACAGGTCCTGAACGGACGTGTCGATGAACGGCAGGAACCCCTCCGGGTGAATCTCGTAGACGATGCGGGCGTCGAAGATGAATGGAACCCGGTAGAAGCCGGGGCTGCTGTTCTCCCGGGTCGAGAACCCGCCAAAGGAGTAGAAGCTCGCCCTTTCCCCGATCGGAGCCGACCCATTGAAGTACACGGAGTGGTGATTGGAGTCCGCGTCGCCGAGTCGAATGACATGACGGTCGACCGTGCTCTCCCGTGGATCGAGGCAGAATCCGGTAGAGCTTGGCTGCTGCCCCTCGGCACATTGGACAGGATTGTAGAAGGGCCAGCCCCAGGCCCCGGCGCGGTTGGTGTGACCTCGATCCCGCAGCTCGTAGGTCATGTTCAGGAAGGCGCCATTGTCATTGGCGACCCCCGCGTTCATGCTGTGCGTGAACACGTCTCCGTCACCTCGGTAAGTCTGGCCCCAAGTTGTGTCAGAGCTGAATCCGGCATCGCGCCGGAGGACCAAGTTGATGACCCCACCGATCGCGTCGGAGCCGTACTGCGCCGCAGCGCCGTCCCGCAACACCTCGATCCGCTCGACAGCGGCAAGCGGAATCGCGTTCATGTCAGTGCCGGCGGTCCCCCGGCCGACGGTGTCGAGCACGTGGAGCAACGCGCTGTGGTGCCGCCGCTTTCCGTTGACGAGCACCAGGACCTGATCGGGCCCCATCCCGCGCAGCGTGGCGGGGCGCACCGAGTCGGTCCCGTCGGTGATCGCGGAGCTCTGGAAGTTGAACGACGGCGCAAGCATCTGTAGGGCCCGACCGGTCTCGACATGTCCCGTAGTCCGAAGCCTCTCGCCGACCACAAGTTCGACAGGAACGGGCGATTCCAGGGGTTCCCGGCCCTCAATGCGGCTCCCGACCACCATCACGTCGTCGGTGACTGGCTGTAGCTGAAGGGCGACCGTGACAACACCTTGTCCATCCGCGACCGATCGAGTCGCCGCCTGCAGGTCCGGAGCGGTGACGCTGATGGTGTGCGGGCCGTCGCCCAAGTTGCAGAAGTTGGCAGTGCCTGCGTCATCGGTCGGTTGGCTTGCGTCTCCGATGGTGACTGTGGCCGTGGGCACGGCTGCCCCGGACGGATCCAAGATCCTTACAGTCAGGCAGTCTTGGGCCGCTGCGTTGTGGTGCGGGACAAGCAAGGGCGCAACAACGAGCAAGACGCGGGCGACGCAGCCCGATATTCGGGACTGCCTGTTAGGTGTTCCTGAGCGCAGGGATCGATTCAGTGACATGTCTCAGCGACCTACGGTGGGATCCAAGGGGCTTGATCGGGCGAGTGTCGGGGCACTCCGACAGTAGGAGACTAGCCACTGCGCCGACGCTGGCAGCTCAGCCGTTGTGGTGCTGCTTGGCCCGGCGAATCCCTTTGGACCGAACTCTAATGCTCGGCTCGAGCCAACATCGGCAGCCCGCCGAGACGACGCGGGACCGGAAGGGCACGCTGCTGGATGCAGGGGTGGCCGTCCTGGGAAGTCCTAACTGCGGCGCGAGCGGCGCGAGCGGCGCTTTGCCCTGATCTCCTTCAGCTTGCTCTTCTTCCGCTTGGGCTTGCTGATTCGGAACGTCCCGCTGCCCAAGTAGACAGCGCTGTAGACCGGAGCCTTCTTCTGAGCCATGACTCTCCGAATCAAGCATAGCGCAACGTCCGCCGATTGCGGCGCGAATGGCGTGAGCGCCTTGGAAACGGCGGCGTGCTGGCCCTAGCCTGCTGGTGCCCAGGCAGCCGCATGCAAGACCGTCCGGGGCTGACGTACCTATGGGCCGGAGCTACGATCATCGACCGAACAGTCGAGACGACGGTCTTGGGAGTGGTCCCCTAGGGCTGCGCCCAGGGAGTCATGGAAGCAGTCGAGCACATCGAGCAGCGGCGGCAGGCAGTGGAGCGGGCGGAATACTAGGCACTGCCGGAAACACAAGCCTACGGGGCCGTGGATCCGGAGAACCGCCATGTGGCATATGGACTGGAGTGGAGCTGGGAGCCTCGGTTGGCGGGCCTCAAACTGGAGCGCTCGGCAATGCTGCTCAGCGAGGCTGCGAGACGAACGTCACGGAGCGAACGGCGGTTCGAAGTTCGCCTTCGGTGATCACGTGCCGAGCGCCTAGGAGGCTGCCACCAAGACCCCCGGGACCGCCAGGGATGGTTGCGTGCGGTGGTGGCCAAGGTGGTGCTAGAAGCTCCGCGCGGCGAGAAGCGGGCGCAGATGCGAGTGGTATCTCAAGGCGGAGTGGAGAGCCATCTGGGTGTCGACCGCCAGCACGGCCGACCCTGTTGAACAAGGCAGACACGGACACCGTCGACTTCCTAAGGCGGTTTGCGCCCTGTACTACCCCGACCGCAACGCCGCGGGCGCTTCTAACGCTCAGGGTCGCAAGACGGCCCGGGACCTACGCTTTACGCAAGATCGGGTCATGACCCAGCGCCAGACCCTCAAGATTCCCTGCCGGCCGCCTACCGGCCAGCCCCCTTCCGCGACCCGGGCGCAGTCCACCCAGCCGCACCTAGTACACAATGGACGTCTCGCAAGGAAGCAGGTCACAGCCGGTGCTCCGTGACACCTTCGCCTAGCGGCCAAAGTCCGAGTCTTGGTTTGGTGACGGCCAGTTGGCCGCCGTGCGCACGACTCTCGATGTGACAATCACGGTCACAGACGTGGAGGAGCCGCCGCGGTCACCGAACGGACTGACGGTGAATTGGACGGAGCCGACGGCTAGTGGGGGGCTGCCGAGCGGCAACTACTACCTGCGCTACTTCGCGAGCGCGTCTTCGAGATCCTGATTTGGACTAGCCCTTGATAGAGATCAACGTCTTCCACCCCGGCCTTCGAACTCCGTCCGTGGATTTGGCGCTGTGTTACCATAGTGCAGTTACCCAAGAACAGTTAGGAAAAGGATGCCTGACTCCCCTCCGATTCTTAGGGTCTTCCTTAGTTTCTCAATGGAGCACATGCCGCTCGTTCAGTTGTTTAGAGATCACGCGAGAGACAGTCGGTCCGGCGTGATCTTTAGAGACTACTCAATTAAGGAACCCGTAGAGAGTGCGTGGAAGAGCTCGGCAGAGCGCCTAATCCGGGAGTCGAGTGCGACTATCTGCCTAGTTGGCGAGAATACTTGGCGAAGCGATCCAGTAAACTGGGAGGTCCGAAAGAGTGCAGCTCTCGGCAAGCGGGTTGTGGCCGTGTACTTGCAATCCAGCGCTGTAAAGACTCCATCAGCGCTGGTTGAGATTGGGGTGACGCCTATACCATGGGACTTCAGAACGATAGTGGACTGCCTACGATGAATGACGAACAATCGATTGAGCGTCAGTTATTCGGTGACCGCGAACCCACCGTCGACGACGCAGAAGCAGTGTTGGCATAATATCGACTGTTTGTAGAGACTTCCGAGGCGCTGGTCGTCCGACGTCAACAAGTCAATACGTTTTCCCTTTCAGTCAATTCGCTCGTACTTGCAGCCGCAGGCTTGCTTCTCCGTGACGGAAACCTCAGTGATCTTGAGTCGGGTGTATTAGTCTGCCTCAGTATCGGTGGTTTCGTGCTCTGCTTCGTGTGGCGACAACTGATTTCCTCATTTCAGCAGCTGAGCACGGGAACGTTCAAAGTAATTCACGCGCTTGAAGTTTATCTTCTGACTCGACTTTTCACCGCAGAATGGGTTGCTCTTGGGCACGGACTTGACCCAAAAACCTATCGACCATTCACACGGACAGAAAAGACAACTCCCTTGGTCTTCGCAATCGTCCACGTCTTATTAATTCTTGTCGTACTTTGTTTGCACGTAACTCATCAGGAGTGTCTGTGAGTACTCATCGTATCCATATCTTCATCAGTCACTGATGGTCATACTCGAACCACTACAGCACGTTGGCCGAGTGGATCTTCGGCAAGAAGTGGCGGACGGGACAAGCCTCACTGGTCTTCTCAAAGTACTCCGTACAGAAAGATGATCCAATTCACAACGCGACTTCAGGTCGAGCACTTAGAGACGCAATATACCGAAGGATTTCCCGCTGTAATCTCGTGGTGATCCCAACCGGCATGTATGTCAATTATAGCAAATGGATCGAGAAGGAAATTGACGGCGCCAAGAACTACAGTAAACCGATGCTCGGCGTTAATCCTTGGGGTCGAGAGAGAATCTCATCCGTCGTCAAGAATGTCGCCGACACGACGGTCGGCTGGAACAGCAGGAGTGTGGTTCGCGGGATCTGGGATCTCTATTGGCGATAACTCCGTACGGGCATGTGAGCCGAAGCGAATCGGGCGAGTTTCCCCGTACGAAGGTTCGGTTCAGCCAACGGCTACATCAAGGAATCAGGATTCTGGTGGCTGCGATCGCTTCTCTACGCTCCAGCCTAGTTCGCGATTGACTTCCTCGGCATCACTCTTGAATGGACAGCTCAGGAACAGCGATGACCGCTCGACTTGTGTCACCTGCAGTGATTTTTGGGGGCAGATGGTCATGGCGAGATCAAAGTCCATCTTGACGGTAATTGCGGAAGCGAGACGGTTGAGGAGGAAGAAGGAGAGCTGCTTCGAGGTGGACTGTTCAAGCAGCCAGTGACCGACATCCAAGCGAGGCTAGTGAGGTTGCGGACGAAGGGGTTGCCGAGGAAGACAGAAGTGTGCCCGAATCGCCGCAACGCCAGCGGGATCTCTGGAAGCTGTTGGGACCCGACTGGAAGCCCCGCAGGCTCCGAAGACGGCGGCCGGACGGTGCAGTCAGCGCCACGCAGACAGAAGCGAAGTGTAGGCGTAGCTGAGGAAGCGCCCTGGAGCCTTCGGAGTTCGGGGGCACGCCGGGCCCGAATGTGGGGCCTAGGACAAGCACAGCAGCCTTAGCAGGGGCGCGAATCTGTCTTGAGGTCCTTACGACTACTTTCCCGATAGTTCAGCCCGATCCCGCATAACGCCCCGAACGCCCTTGCGCCGGTCGAGTCCGGTGGCTCTGAGCCGCACCTATACTGGGTCTTCGATTACCTGTGGCCTACCCCCGCATAGCCCGCATGCGCTCCGTCGAGCAGTTTCGCTCGCGATGCCGTGATCTCGACCTGAAGATCGACGCGGAGGAGGCCATCGAGACCGCGCCGGACTCGCCACTCGCTCAATCCATCGAGGCGGGCGGGAAGTTGCTCTCTAATCGTTTCGTGATCCATCCGATGGAAGGCTGGGACGGGGAGGCGGACGGGCGGCCGAGCGAGCTTGTCCGGCGGCGCTGGCGCAACTTCGCCATTAGCGGCGCAAAGTGCATCTGGGGCGGCGAAGCGATGGCGGTCCTGCCGGAGGCTCGCGCGAATCCCCGTCAGCTCATCATCCAGCCGGCCACGGAAGATGCCCTGAAGGCGCTCCAGGAAGGGCTCCTAGAGGCTCACCAGGCCGAGTACGGCACGACGGACGACCTGCTCACAGGATTCCAGCTGACCCATTCAGGGCGCTTCTCGCGGCCGGACGCGTCGGGCATGCAGCCGCGCATCCTCTATCGGCATCCCTTTCTGGACCGCAAGTTCGAAATCCCGTCCGACTATCCCGTCCTGACCGATGACGAGGTGCGGTATATCATCGATCGGTTTGTAGTTGCGGCGGGGATTGCTGAGCGGTGCGGGGCGGACTTCGTCGACGTCAAGCACTGCCACGGATATCTGGGCCACGAATTCCTTAGTGCCGTAACACGTCCGGGCCCCTACGGAGGCTCGTTTGAGAACCGCACCCGCTTCCTGCGCGAAGTAGTGGCGGGGATCCGCGCATCGACATCGGAGCTGCGGATCGGCGTCCGGCTCAGCGCGTTCGACTTTGCGCCCTACAGGCCGGACCCCGACCACAGCCGCGGCACGCGCCTCGGGCCAGGCGTCCCAGAAGACTTCTCGAGCTCGCTCCCGTACCGCTTCGCGTTCGGCGCACGGCAGGACCATCCGGTCGAGTACGACCTCTCGGACACCATGCGCTTCCTTGCGCTCCTGCGCGAGCTCGACATTGATCTGGTGAACGTGACGGCGGGCAGCCCCTACTACAACCCGCACATCCAGCGTCCGGCGCTGTTCCCGCCTTCCGACGGCTACCAGCCACCGGAGGATCCCCTGGTCGGGTGCGACCGCCAGATCCGTGCCACCGCCGAGGTCAAGCGAGTGTGCCAAGACATGTACGTGGTTGGCACAGGCTACAGCTACCTTCAGGAATACTTGCCGCAGGTGGCCCAGTGGGCCGTCCGCAGTGGACGCGTGGACGCGGTCGGTCTGGGCCGCATGGTTCTCTCCTATCCCACGCTGCCGTGTGACACGTTGCGGATCGGCAGCCTCAACAAGAAGCGACTCTGCCGAACGTTCAGCGACTGCACGACAGGACCGCGGAACGGACTGGTCTCGGGCTGCTACCCGCTCGACCCGGAATACCGCAAACGGCCTGAGGCCGCCATCGTTCGCAAGATCAAGGCGTCGCTCTAGTCTGCGCGGCAATTTGCGTCGCCGGGGTACCGGTCAGAGCCGGAACGGGGTGCGGCCGTGCTGGTGACTCGATGCTGCAGGCCTACCTTACTTGGTCAAATGGCACCCATCCAACCCTTTCGCCCCATCCCAGCCATGCGGCCTGCATTTGCGCCACGCGGTCGGGCATCTCGGACGCAAGGTCGCGCTGCTCGGCCCGGTCCTGTTCCAAATCGTAGAGTTCCCACGGCCCGGCAGCCAACGTTCCGCCTTGCCGCCTCGAAACCAGCTTCCAGCGGCCCTGGCGCACGGCCCGGTTTCCCTGATGTTCCCAGAAGATCGCCTCGTGACCGTCGCGGTTCCCGCTCTCAAAGATCGGGCGCAGGCTCTTGCCTTCGAGCGGGGTGATCGGCCGGCCGGCCCGCTCGGCAGGGTAAGCCGCGTCGCCCAAATCCACGAATGTCGCCATCAGATCGATCACATGCGCAGTGGCATCGGTAACGGACCCCGGAGCGACCCGTATGCCATCCGGCCAGTGGCAAATTAGGGGCGACGAGATTCCCCCTTCGTGCACCCAGCTCTTGAACATGCGAAATGGCGTGTTGCTGGCATTTGCCCACGGCCGGTCGTAGCCATCGAACGACTCGGGCCCGCCGGGCAACGCGTTCGGGTCCGCCCAAGTGTTGCGCGGTGTGCCCTGCTCGATATCGGCGCTCTCGTGGCATCCCCCGTTGTCCGAGAGGAAAAGGATCAGGGTGTTGTCGAGCTTGCCGAGCTCGCGGAGCGTTTCCACGACTCGCCCCACGCCTTGGTCCAGGCAGTCGATCATGGCCGCGTAGACCTCCATGCGCCGTTCCCAGAGTGCCCTGTCCTCAGCCTGCTCCCACGCCGGAACGCGATCATCGCGCGGGCTGAGCTCCCAACTGTCGGCGCGGATTCCAACCTCCTGCTGCCGCGCAAAGCGCTGGCGGCGAAGCTCGTCCCACCCCATGCTGTACTTCTCCGCGTACTTGGCGATGTCCTGCGGCTTGGCGTGTAGCGGCCAGTGAGGCGCCGTGTACGCCAAGTAGAGGAAGAACGGCTCCTCCTTGCCGCCGTGCTCTCGGAGGAACCTGACGGCGTTGTCGGTGAACGCGTCGGTCATGTAGAAGGACCCGTCGTCCGGGGGCGTATAGGGCTCGTTGCCGGTGGCCATTTGGCGGGCGCCGTCCAGCTTGAAGTAGTTCGAACCGCCGCTGATCAGCCCGAAGTACTCGTCGAATCCCCGGTCCGCCGGCCAGTGCGGTCGGGACTCGCCGACATGCCACTTTCCCGACATGAGCGTGGTGTAGCCAGCATCTCCAAGGACCTCGGCAATGGTCACGCACTGGTCGTTGAGATGGCCTTGGTAGGACGGATGCCCGTAGTCTCCGACCATGTGCCCGACTCCGGCCTGATGCGAGTACAGCCCGGTCAGCAGGGACGCCCGCGTCGGGCAGCAGCGGGCGGCATTGTAGAACTGGCGAAACCGCAGGCCACCAGCTGCGAGAGCGTCTAGGTTGGGAGTGGCGATCTCGCCCCCATAGCTGCCGATATCGGAAAAGCCCATGTCGTCGGCCATGATCACGACGATGTTGGGTCGGCTTCCGGACGGGGACGTTAGGCTGTCCCCGCATCCGGCTAGGGTGGCGGCTCCCATGGCCTGAAGGAACTTCCGGCGATTCAGATCGCGAGTCATGACGTCCACGAGTATCGCGAAACGATTCGCTGCCGGGCAACGGCAGCGTTCAGGACCGTCGAGCCGCTGGCAAGCGATCTTCCGATTCCAAGTCCCTGACGGTTTGGGACGACTTCTCTACAAAGGGCTGGTGTCGAAACCCACATGCCCCGATCCAGTCATTCCGCCCGGCGATCAACGGCGGGGCCAGTGGCCTCCAGTTTCCTACCTGCCCACCTTGTAGACCATGTCTCTTCCAGTTCTTCTGGGTCGAAGTAGTCCTTGGCAACACGCGTACCCTGAACTGTCATCTTCGTGCGGACTCCGATCTCGTTGCGCACCATCAGGCGACTGAGTTCCTCACCATGGATCAGCACTGTCCGCTGAGGAACGCGCACAACTCGACGCGGTCCACGCAGGACTCATGATCGAAGTCGGGTTACCCGCCGCTCCAGGCCCCGCCACCCACCTGTGTTTCCGGCACAACGGCGTCTCTGCCGGGACTATTCGCTTGGCCAAGAAGCGCCGCGCAGACGAGATGGACCAACCCGTCTTCCGTGATATTCGTTATCAGGATGCTTCGCTCAGAAGAGCGGCGAACTCGTCCGGGCGCGACCAGCGCGACCTGCCCATGCCCCATAAGCGGGACTTGACAACGGCACCCCTCGTGTGGCATCCA
>JAPPMC010000316.1 GCA_028819235.1 Bryobacterales bacterium | reverse complement strand
CACAGGCGAGCTCTTCAGGTCCTCCTTCATTCGTATTTTTGTGGGACAGCAGTGATTGGTGACCAAGAGCCGCGACCGATCCCTTTGAAGCGGTCAGAAACGACGCGGCGTGTTTCTTTGAGCCACTCTCGCGAGTTGCGGACCCCGTCTAGGTCGGTAACGATCCTGCTGAGGGTTGGCTGATAAATCAGTTCTTCACTTTCGGAAGGTTCTGCGCCGAGAAGCGCCAGAACAATACGGCCAGTTAGCTCCTCCTGCTGCAGGAATTCCCGAAAGCGGGTAGTCGGCAAATTCACGTTGACGGCGAGGAGCCGCCCAACAACAGGGGGATCGAGAGCGACCAGTGTGGCAAGGCGATAGCGAAGATCGTAGAGAGCTCTTGCAAACTGCCGCTGGAGATAGACCGGCAGTATCGCGTGTGTGATGGGCCAAGCGATGATCGTGAAGTGTTCCGCCCACGGGCCTGAAGGTACCACCCCGTTGTAGGCTCGCTGGAATTTCTGAAACCATGCCTTGACCTTACCGCGGTCCGGATACTCCCACCCCGGGGTCTGTTTTTCAAACGAGTGCCAGTACTCGTCCCCGGCGTAATCGTAACCGACTTCCGTGGCGTAGACCACCCAGAGCAGCCAATGAGGAGCTAACGGCAAGTTCGCATTCAGACGGGATTGGAGAACAGGAGTGATTTGACGCAGTTCCTCTGGGCAAAGACCGTGCTCCATCGCAAAGATGGGGACGTCGGAGCCCTCCCGCAGGTGCGCCAGCGACTCAAAGTGCCTTTCGAGGCGTTCCTGCTGTTTATCGAGGAGAGCCGTCATACCTAGTATTCACCTAGTATCTGCCCGGAGCCAGGCAAGTTCACGATGTCCGCCGGGCCTGCTCAATACGGTGGTTACTGCCGAGAAGTGGAAGCAGATCATCTCTGGTCCACGACCGGTAGTCAGGCCGCCTTCGCGAACGCGGCAATATCCAACGCTCCAGCGCCAGTTCGGCTACCTCGCGAGCCCTGAGAAGCTTTGAAATCTCCGGGCGGCCCTCACCCGTGGCCAGGATCCTCGTCGCATTAGCGGCGAGATTGCACAAGAACACCTCCCGCTGGATGCCGTGGCGCAACAGGTTATCCTTGAACCCAAGCGCCTCAAGTGCGGCCCGTGTAGTCCGTAGACGCCAGTTGGGCCCCTGTCCGAACCGGTGTAGGTCTGCATAGCGATGCCCGATACTGCGCAGGTAGTCCCGGAGTTCTAGAAACAGACTGTCGGGGATATGAAAATGTCCCCAACCGCGCGTATATCCGATAGAACTAAAATATTGCACGCCGTCTAGCTTCAGTCGGTTGTAGACGGATGAGCGCCCCATTGACGAGGCGGTTGTAACGGCCAGTAACCGCGCGTTCTTCTCTTTCCCTGATATGATGCCGACGGCGGTGCCGTAGGTGCGGGCGAATTCGTCGTAGATCTCGCGGCTTCGGACGAGGCAGGCAACCATCTTGCCCCCCAAGAGTGCACTGTATGGTGGTAGCGCGCCAAGGACATATGCATCCATCATGTTAACAAGCCGGGCCGCGCGTTCTTGGGGATCCCAGCCGATTAGTTTGTCTCGAACCGAGAGGTTGAAAACCGGATCACCAATAGCGATCAGGCCGATCAACTTTTCGTTGTGAGCATCCCAAACGAGATATCGGAGCCGCCGACCGAACCCGTTCGAAACGGGCACTGACCACGTAAGCGACGCCAGCCGAAACAATTCAGCTTGCCACGTTTGTGTGCGAATCCTCTGCAGCACCGGCCTGATCGTAGCAGGGTCTACTTCACGTCCAGAGGCAAAATGTTGCAGCAGTGAGGGCCCCCGACGAGTGAGAAAGTCAGAACTCGCAGATAGCCGTTCATTCCTTTGTAAACCGTGCACGGAGCGAATAATGTCCTTGTCGTCACCATCAAGTTCTAGGTCACCTTCTCTCGACTTCGAAAAGCCAAGAGTGCGAAGATGGTGTCGAACCTTCCGTTTCAGCGATGCGTCGCGCGCGGTGACGGTGATGATCTTTCTTTTCCTGATTTCGAGCATCTCACCCTTTCACACCAACCCTGCCTCGCTACTGCCCTAACGTAATGCGAGACAGTATTCTTTAGCGTAAAGTTTTCGGAATGGAAACTACCGCGCGAGGAATCGACTTCATCGGGGACGTCATGGTGGCGGACACCCACGGCGACCGACAGGGCGGGCGGTCACCGGCGACACGCTGAGGAGCTTCAAGACCGGCAAAGACGGGAACTTCGCTAGCGACGGCGTCTTCATCGTCGTCGGCCATCGGCCCAACTCCCAGTTCTTTGAACACGTTCTGGATGTGGCTGAACTGGGCTACATCAAGACTCACGTCGGCATCAAGGTCACCCTGAAAGGCGTCTCCGCCTATGACGACATCCAGGACCGCATCTACCGCCAGGCCCTCGCCGCCCGCTGGTAGCGGCTGCATGGCCGCCATCGACGCGGAGCGGTTTCTTACCGAACTCGAAAGCGGCGGCTGATCCGTCGGCGCCCCCGAACCCCTCATCCCAGGCATACTCTGTCACCCCGGACTTGATCCGGGGTCCAGGAGGGGTTGGGGATTGAAGACGCGTGCAGCAGACATGCCACGCCTCCCGCACCTGGATCCCGGATCAAGTCGGGGGTGACGGGTGGGGGTGCCGGGGCGACAGTGGAATGCCGGGAAGGAGAACACGGTGGATCGATCAAGTCGGGGATGCGAGGGTGGGCTGAGAAGTGACGGACCACGTGGGGAGACACGGAACACGCGTCCGATAAGGTTGGGGTTTGTGCCCGGCTGTCAGGATTGCACCGGCCGCACCGGAATCCCGCGCTCCTCCAGGTACCGCTTGCACTCGCCAATGCTGTACTCGCCGTAGTGGAAGATGGACGCGGCCAGGGCGGCGCTGGCGTGGCCTTGGGCGAAGCCGTCGTGGATGTGCTCGGGGTTGCCGACGCCGCCGGAGGCGATGACGGGGACGGTGACCCGGTCCGAGATGGCG
>JAPPMC010000284.1 GCA_028819235.1 Bryobacterales bacterium | reverse complement strand
TTATGCAACACCATCCTCCCGGGCTTTCACGGCGGTGGGGTGAAACGGCCCCGCTGCTGGTAGGGCCGATGTCATGAACGGGCGCACTGGTCGGACTCGCGAACCGGGCACTCCCGGAAGACCGCCCAGGAGGAGACCGCTATCCCACATAGACGTGTCGCTAGCTGCCAGAGCGTTCATTCCGGCTGTCGGGCCGTGCGAGCCGCAGTAGCCGTCATCCGTTCGACGGCTGCCGCCAACGACGGCAGATCCTGCTCGACGACACTCCACACGGCCTCGACATCGATACCGAAGTAGTCATGGACAAGCACGTTGCGGAAACCCGCAATCGCGCGCCAGGGGATCTCGGGCTCCGTAGTCCGAAGGGCTTCACTGAGGCGTTGAGTCGACTCGGCAATGGTCTGCAGGTTGCGGACCACGGCATCCTGTACGAGCGTCGAATCGAAGAACGTCGAGCTGTCGCCGCCGGTGTACTCGTCGATGCGGGAGATGCGGTCACGGATGTGCTCCAGGAGCACCAAGTCGGTCCCCTCGCCGCCTTTCACAGGACTTGGGCTTCTTCGAGAATCCGGCCCCGGAGAGCGGGGTGCAGGCTACCTTCCGTTACTACGTCCACTCGCCGCCCCAAGAGATCCTGAACGTCCATCAGCAACGCCCCGAGGGCCAAGCCGCTCTGGCCCTTCGGCAAAGTCACGAGGAGGTCGACGTCGCTCCCGTCGTCTGCGTCCCCGCGGGCCATGGAACCGAACACGCGCACGTCGTCGAAACCGTGACGGTCTGCAAGCGCGCGTATCTCGGTCCGATGGGATTCGATCAAGGAGTGCATTCTTGAACTGCGCGGCCGCACCGACGCAGCCGAAATCGCCGCCCTACTACTGGGGCAGCCCTCTGGGTAGGCGACCGGGTGCGGGAGCATAGCAGCGGCGGCCGCACGGCCTCGACCTGCTTTCAGTGTTGCCCGCTGAGCGGGTGCTACAGTCCCTTGACTTCGTGCGCCCGGTGCGCTCATTTGGCCGGTTGGCGCTCCAAGGACCGAAGCAAGGGCGGTGCCGATGCGTTCGGCTGCGGCCTCGGTCTCTCGGTCGCCGGCATGTGCGTATCGCAGTGTCATTCGAGGGTGACTGTGGCCGAGCAACCGAGACACGATCGGCAAAGGCACGCGCTGCATGACGGCGTGGCTCGCGAACGTGTGGCGGAGGTCGTGCAGCCGCACGTCTTCGATGCGGGCTTCCCGCCTTACCTTGCGCCAGAGCGACAGCTCCGACGAGCGGGGCCTCGACGAGTCGGACAGTGAAGGGAAGACGAACGGACCCCCGTTTCGAGGCTGGCGGACGAGAATGCGCTGGGCTTGGTGATTCAGATACACCAAGCGCGGACCCGTCTTGCCGTCACGGAGTCTGAGCGTGGCTTCGCTGACCTCCGACCACCTGAGCCCAACGAGTTCTCCCTTTCTGCAGCCCGTAAGCAGCAACAGGCGGATGATGTCGGCTTGTTGCTGGCCGGACCCTCTCCCTCGGTGCGCGCTGAGCGCCGCGCGCACGCGCGCAACCTCGGTCCGCGAGAGGAAGCGGGTACGCGATGGACTCGCGTTCCGCACGACGCCACGGGCGGGGTTGGCGTCCTGATGCCCACACGCAACGGCGTGGTTCAGGATCTGCCGTAGGACATCGAGTGTGCGGTTTGCGCCGCCGGGAGCGCTCTCACTGTAGCGGTCGAACCAGACGTGTACGGCTTCCGCCGTAATCTCGTCCAGGCCCAAGTGGCCGAAGGTCGGCAACAGCTGGGTGGCCAGAGCGCTGTCTATCCGCGACTTCGTAGAGGGTTTGCAGCGGTGGTAGCAGGCTTCCCGCCAGGGACCCTGCACGAACTCCCGGAATGTTGGTACCGGCACTTCGTTAAATCCCCAACGCTTGGCCCACGGCCTCGACCGCCTCATGGATCGAGGCGTCGGCGAAGTGCGTGTATCTGAGTGTCGTTGCCGGGTCGCGATGACCCAGGAGACGGCCGATCGTCGGAATGGACTCACCCTGCTCGAGGGCGATGCTTGCGTAGCTGTGGCGCAGGTCGTGTAGCCGCACGTCACGGAGATCCGCCATCTCGCTAAGGGCCCGCCAGTAGCGATGGAGCGCGTCGGACCGCATGGGCCCTGGGCGGCGCGGGGCGGGGAACACCCAGCGGTTGTCGTGCGCAAGGCGATCCAGCACCTGCCGAGCCGGCGAAGACAGCCACACCATCCTTGGACCGGCCTTGCCGTCGCGCAGATAGAGGTGGCCTCCTCGATAGTCGCTCCATTGCAGAGTCCTGATCTCCCCCTGTCGGCAGCCGGTCAGCAGCAGCAGACGGATTGCCGCAGCAGGGCGAGGGCCAGAGGCTTCAAAGTGAACCAGTGCTCGGCCAAGGCGTCGAACTTCCGGCCGAGTAAGGAATCGTTCTCGGCTACAGCACCGATAGCGCCGCACACCGGAGCACGGATTGCTGTTTTCTGGTCGGTAGCCGTAGATCTCGGCCTGACGCATGATCACTGAGAGGACGGGTAGCGCTCGATTCGCCGCTGCGGGCGTCGATCTCAGAGAAGAGAACCAGAGCTGAACGTCCTCGTGGGCGATGCCGGAGATGGGGCGGTGGCCGAACCACGGCATGATCTGATTCCGGAGGTACGAGCGGTTCACCGCTGCCGTTCCTGGCTTCCAAGAGCGTCCGTAGCGACGAAACACCGTGTCAGCGACTGCTTCGAAGGGCGCAGTGGATTCACGGGCCGATTGGGCTCGCGGACTCTGCGAGTGCGACTCCCGCTTGGTCGCCCCTTGGGATCTCGATCGAAGGTCTTGCATTCTCCCGTCCTCTTGCTGCCATTCACCTCGCGGACTGAGGGCAAGAGCCCCAACCCAAACGGGCAAGTAGACACCAAGAGCGGAATCGGAGGAGTCGCTTGAGGCCGAAACCGGTTCGGCTAGGATGGCGAACTTCGCGCCGCAGTAGAGGCCCGCGTCGCCTCTACGAAGCGCTCATCGGGAACAAGTGGTCTACGGATCTAGCGTGCGCAG
>JAPPMC010000174.1 GCA_028819235.1 Bryobacterales bacterium | reverse complement strand
CATCCCTCTCCCACCATGCTCAGCTCTGGCCTCTCAAAAAAGAATCGCCCTGGGGGCTTCGGGCACAACCTGCTCTCCGACTTCGTCTTTTCCGGCATCTTGGTCGCGCGCTCGTTCGCGCCGTTCAACCTCAACGCCGGCTACGACACCATCGGAGACCGGCACACCGACACGCACAGGCCGTGGGGCCTTGGGCGCAATGTCGGGGTGGGTCCGGCCTTCTTTGGGATGGACATCCGGCTGACCCGCGACTTCGCGCTCTCGGAGAAGGTCGACCTGAAGGTGGTGGCCGAGGCCTTCAACATCCTCAACCGCACCAACTTCAAGGGCGTGAACGGCGTGGTGGGCAGCATGACCCTTGAGGAAGTCCCGGATAGACCGACGGGTCGCCGGGGTCCGATCACCGAGCCGTTCTCCTTCACCTCGGCGTTCGATCCGAGGCAGTTCCAGTTCACGGTGCGGATTTCGTTCTAGGAACTCCGGCTGCGGCAAGGACGGCTTCGGCCGCCCGGTAGCCGCTGCGGACGGCGCCCTCCATCGTGGCGGGCCAGCCGGTGGCGGTCCAGTCGCCGGCCAGGAATACGTTCGGCAGCGCTGTGGCGGGGCCCGGCCTGTGGCGCTCGAGGCCAGGCCGGGCCGCGTACGTGGCACGCGTCTCCTTGATCACGCGGCTGTGCTCGAGCCTAGCGCCACGGGCCTTCGGAAAGGTCTCCCGCAGCTGTCGAAGGGCCGGTGCGACGATGAAGCCTGAGGGCAGGGTCAGCTGTGCTCGGGACGCGCTGATCACGCCGAGGTAGTACCCGTCGCCCTTGTTGAAGACCCACTGCAGATCCCCGTCCGTCAGCATCGCGTGAGGCAGGTCCATGATGGGTCGGTCGAACCACAGGTGGATTCCGGTGATGGGGGATGCCTCGAATCTCTGCAGCTGCCGCTGCAGCCCGAGTTCCGGCACGAGCTTAGCCACTCTGTCGAACGGCACCGCCAACACGTGGTAGTCGGCCTCGCGGTCAAGCGGGTTGACGCGACGCACCCGGGATCGCAGGTGCAGGCGCACGGATGGGCCGAAGTGCCCCGCCAGGGCTGCGTCATACAGGTCGGCAAGCGGCACCGCCGGAACGCCCATTTGGTAGCTGTCCCGGCTTCCGAGCAGGCCCTCGCAGAACACCTGCATGGCAGCTCCTGCGGCGGCCCGCTCGGGCATCTCGTTGAGGGCGCTGACAACGAAGGGGCGCCAGAATCGGGCGACCGACAGGGTTGTCGCCCCCATCCCGTGAAGCCACTCATCGAACGTGATCGAGTCCAAATCGAAGCTTTGCCGGCTGCGCTGGAGCTTCATTGCGAGCAGTAACTTCGCAATCGAGAGCTTGTCAGCCCATCCGATCGCTCTCATGGCCAGCAGTGAGCGGAGCAGGTGAAAGGGAAAGGGCAGGGCATCGGCGCGGATTGTGTCGATTTCCCCTCCGGGCCTCACTATGTGCAGCTCTTCGTGGAAAACAATCTTGTCCTGCACGCCGCAGCGTCGGTAAAAGTCCATCAGCGATGTGCAGCACCGCAGCAGCACGTGCTGGCAGTTGTCGATGCGCGCAGAGTCCGGAACCTCGGGATCCGCAGGAATCGAAGCCGCTCGCCCGCCCAAGAACCCCCGTGCCTCGTGGAGGTCAACGCTCGCGCCGGCGTCAGCCAAGCGGGCGGTTGCCGCCAGCCCCGCAAGGCCCCCGCCGATCACCTTCACGCGGGGAGGGATGGCGTTCCTCCGATAGTCCGCAGCCAAGTTGTGCGGACGGCGATCGCCAGCCTTGAGAGGGCAGGCACCTGAATGCGCGTTCCGAAGACGTCGAATCGGCGCTTTCGGATCTGCGCAAGAAGGCGCCAGTAGGTCGCGATCATCGCCCACAGCGCAGGACGGCAGGGACGTCCGACCAGCCCGACCAGCGGTGCCGACTCTCGGTAGTAACCCTCGGCACGGTCCGCTTGGAACTCCATCAGCCGCTGGAAGCGGGTGTCGTCGGCCGACAGCGCGCCATCGAGCAGTTCGCGCCGGTCAAGGTCGAATGCGCGAAGCTCATCGGCAGGGAGGTACACCCGTCCCATCGCTGCGTCCACCGAGATGTCTCGGAGGATATTGGTCAGCTGGAAGGCAATGCCGCAGCGCTCGGCCAGAGCAAGCGCAGAATCGTCCTCGAAGCCAAGGACGTGAATGGTGGTTAGGCCGACCACTGAAGCGGCGCGATAGCAATACCGGTATAGGTCTTCGAAGGTGTCGAAGGCATGACCTTCCAGGTCGCTCTCCATACCGTCCAGCAATGCAAAAAAGTACGCGTGCGGTATTTCGTAGCGCTCGGCCGTGTTTGCCAGTGCTGTCAGCACCGGGTCATCCTTAGCTCCCGCGAGGTGGGCGCGAAGCCTGTTGCGCCACTCTAGGATCCCCGCCTGGCGGGCATTCGCCGGGATCCCGGGTTCGTCGACCAGATCGTCGGCTTGGCGCATGAACGCGTAAACCGCGCACATCGCGTCACTCTTGGGTCTTGGAAGCGCCGCAAGAGAGAGGAAGAAGTTCCGGGCCCGGGCCTTGGCGATACGCCGACAGTGGGAGTAGCACTCCTCAAGCGACCGCATCGCGCGCCTCTTGGTACCCTCTCCGGAACGGCAGGAGCCTAGTCGCGAAGACTCGAGCCAGCAGGCGGACGCGGTCAAGGCGACCAATCACCGGACGCTTGGTGATGGTGTCGAAGCCTTGGCGGCGTATCTTGGCAAGAACTTGAAGGCCCGCATGCCGGAACAGGTCAACCTCCAAAGCGAGTCGGCCTCTGAGCGTTCCCGCAAGCGGCCGGCCGCGCTCGAAGAGCAGCCCTGCCCGTTCGGCCAATTCCTTGAGCGTCGATCGGAACTGGGGCGAGGCTTGTCTCCGATTGACGTCGTTCGCAAGCTGCGCAAAGCTGTACCCGTGCCTGTCCATGATCCGCTCCGGGATGTATACGCGGCCAATGTCCCAGTCGCGGCGGACGTCCTGCCAGTGGTTCGCTAGCTGGAGCGCGCTGCAAATGTTGTCCGAGAGCGCCAGACGTTCGGCGTCTGCGTACCCGTGCATGCGGAGGACGATGCGACCGACCGGGTTCGCTGAGAGCTCGCAGTACTGCAGGAGTTCCGGGAGGTCCGCATAGGTTCGCTTGGACTGGTCCAGGAGGAATGCGTTGATTAGGTCGTCGAAGTCCTGCAGGGGCAGTCGGTGGCGGCCAATCGTGTCTCTCAGGGCCACGAACACGGGATGGTGCGGCTGCCGCGTTTCCATCGAGTGCAGCTGCTCCCTCCACCAAGTCAGGAGGTCAACGCTCTCTGCGGCATCTCCGGTCTCGTCACCCAGGTCATCTGCCCAACGGCAGAAAGCGTACACATTGCAGCAGTCCTGCCGTAGGTTCGCGGGGACGAGCGGGCCTGCGACGGAAAAGTTCTCGTAGTGGAGGCGGGTCAGGTGGCGTGAGTAGGCCTCGGAGGCCTCTAGGCTCCACACCGGGAAAGCCCTGCCGTTGGCGCGTAGAAACTCCAGGGGGCGCACCGCCGGTTCCATCAGAACCCTTCCGCAACTCCTTCGCTGCGCGAGTCCGCCGCTCCGGCGATCACGTCCGCGTGGACCTCAATCGCTTCGATGTGGCCGAGCCGCCGCCCGAAGTTCAGCGTATGGCCCATTGCCTCGAGCCGCGAGCGCGTCTCGGGCGAGAATCCGACCGGCTCCATGTACAGCTGGTCGGGCATCCATTGGTGGTGGAACCGCGGGAAGTCTACGGCCTGCTGGACGTTCATCCCAAAGTCGACCACGTCGAGCAGCACCTGCGTGACGGACGTGATGATGGTCGGCCCTCCCTGCGCTCCAAGCACCAGGCGCACCTTGCCGTCGCGAAGAACGATGGTGGGCGACATGGCGGAGAGCGGGCGCTTGCCGGGCTCGATTGCGTTGTTCTCGCTCTGCAGCAGCCCGTACGCGTTCGGACTGCCGGGCTTCGCCGTGAAATCGTCCATTTCGTTGTTGAGCAGCACGCCCGTGTCCCTGGCCGTCACACCCGATCCGTAGCCTCCATTAAGGGTGTAGGTCACTGCCACGGCGTTACCCATTGGGTCGATGACCGCGTAGTGGGTCGTCTCGTCGCTCTCGTATGCGCCGGGACCGCTCTCCCCGAGCTCCGCGCTGGGAGTAGCGCGGGCCGGATCGATGCTGGCGCGCCGCTGCGCCGCGTACTGCTTCGAGAGCATGCCGCGCAGGGGGATCGTCACAAAGTCGGTGTCGCCGAAGTAACGTGCGCGGTCTGCGAAGAACCGGCGCATCGCCTCCGCGACCAAGTGCATGGCCGCAGCCGAGCCGGGATCGAGAGAAGGGAGATCGTAGGCTTCCAGAATGTTCAGGATCTGCACGACGCCGGCACCACCCGAGCTTGGTGGCGGCGCGCTGAGAATCGTGTGTCCACGGTACGTGCCCTCAACTGGGCGCCTCTCCGTCGGAGCGTAGGCCCGTAGGTCCTGCATTGTGATGGTTCCCCGGTTGGCGGCCATGTCGGCTGCGATCCGCCGGGCCGTCTCTCCCGTGTAGAACTCGTCGGGGCCATGGCGCCGCAGCCGGTCGAGGGTGTTGGCGAGGTCGGGCTGACGAAGGATTTCGCCTAGGCTGGGCGCAACGCCGTTTGCTAGGAAGACTCGGCGAGATTCGGGGAATCGCCGCAGGCGCTCGCTGGACCGCAGCGATCGGGCAAGGTCCCAGGTCACGGAGTAGCCCTCGGATGCAAGACGCCATGCCGGTCCGACCACGCTCTGCCAGGTCTTTGTGCCGTATTTGCCCAGAGCCAGCGCTAGGCCCCGCACCGTGCCGGGAACGCCGGACGCACGGTACCCGACCCAGCTCCCGTCCGTAACGTCCCCATTGCGGTCCAAGTACATGTCCCGGCTAGCGGACGCTGGAGCCCGCTCGCGGAAGTCGATGAAGTTGCCGCGCCCGTCGGCCATTCGGACGAGCATGAACCCACCCCCGCCGAGGTTGCCCGCGTTCGGCTCCGTCACCGCCAGCGCCAGCCCGATTGCCACGGCTGAATCGACGGCATTGCCGCCGCTTCGCAGGACGTCGACGCCTATGGCGGTGGCGTGCCGCTCAGCCGTCACGACCATGGCGGACCGGCCATGGCTGGGCAGCGGCTCGAACGCCCATGCCGGGACAGCCAATGCCAGGGCGGAGACCACGCTGCCGCGAGCGAGCTCGGCGAGCCGCCTAGAGATTCGGGGGGTCTTTAGATCCGACGCGGCGGATAGCGGCCACAAGTGGGATTGCCAAGCCAAGCATCATTATTGCCCTTCACGGGCGCTGCTGCCAGGGTCTTCGAGCACGGGCCGCGCGCCCTCCGGATCCGCGGCACGCGACCGATCTCGCCCGGCGATTGGGAACCGTGCCCGCACCGCAACGCTCCGCTCGCCTTCTCCTCCGCATGGGAACGTGGGGGAGTTCGGCGTCCGGCTGCTCGGGAGTGTCGTTTGGAGCGTATTGCTCCGGCAGCCCGAGGGAAGTGTGCCGTCGGTGCGTAAGGGAATTGTTAAATGGTGCCTTCACCGGTGCACGAGAGATTGCAAGGCCCCAAAACGTCCTGTATGCTTGTAACCGGGATTGTGCACTTGAAGAGATCGGGAGGCTTGGTGGCGCTACCTGAATTGCACGGCCTTAGTTGGAATTGTGTTGCAGGGGACTGTGCAGTTCATTCGCGGTCGATTCGTCCACACGAGGGTTTTGTTCGGCGAAAGCTGCATTCGTTCGGAAGAGGAGGAACGATGAGAAAAGCATTGTGCGTTCTGGTTGGTCTTGGGGCGGTGGTGACTGCGCCGCTCTGCTTTGGCCAAGCGAACCTGGCCACGCTGACCGGCATTGTGGCGGACTCCGGAGGTGGAGTCATCCCCGGCGCCGAGGTCATTGTGTTGAACACTGGGACCGGGATCTCTCGCGAGCAGACAACCGGCTCCGTGGGCAGCTACACATTCCCAGCGCTGATACCGGGCGAATACGAACTCATCGTCACTTCGGATGGCTTTCAGCAGCATGTCGAGCAGAGCATCGTCCTGCGCACCGGCGACAACCGCCGCGTGGACGTCGCGCTCCAGATCGGCCAAGTGACCGAGTCCGTGACCGTGGATGCCCAGCTCATCACGCTGAACACCGAGAGCGGGACGATCAAGGGCGACGTGATCGTCATGGAGGAGATCCAAGAGCTCCCGCTGAACGGTCGAGACTTTACGGATCTCGCTTTCTTCGTGCCGGGCGTGGTGCCTAGGGGCAGCGCCCAAGGCTCGTTCGCGTCGGTTAACGGAGCGCGTCCCACGAACACGAATTTCTACGTCGACGGATTCGACAACCGCAACGTGCAGGGCGGTGCTGCCCAGGTGCGGCCCAACATCGACGCACTGCAGGAGTTCAAGATGGAGACCGCCGGTTACTCGGCGGAGTACGGGCGGCAGGCAGGCGGCATCCTGAACATGTCCCTGCGGTCCGGCACGAACGATTTGCACGGCAACGTGAGCTACTTCATGCGCAACGACGTTCTCGACGCACGCGCCTTCTTCGAGGCTGAGAAGACCAACCTGCTGCAGAATCAGTTCTCGGTGACGGCGACGGGACCGGTCGTGAAGAACAAGACGTTCTTCATGCTCAGCTACGAGCTGCAGCGCCGAGACCAAGAGCATGTGCGCCTCTCAAGGGTGCCGACCCCGATGGAGATCGCTGGTGACTTTAGCCAGACGATCGGGCTCTCCCACCTCGACAACCAGCTGGACGTGACGGATGACGCGGTGCTAGACAGGTTGCGAAGCGCGTTCCTCATCCGGGACCGGACTGCTCGTGGACCGTGCAACGCTAGACGAAGCAATTCGTGCTTCCCGAACGACATCATCCCGATGTCTCGTGCCGACCCTGTCGCACAGCGCCTGTTCCGTGAGTACCCGGAGCCGAGTCTTGGTAAGAGGCGCGATCTGCTGAACTACCGCGTGGTTGACAACGACAACGATAACTTCGACAGCTTCATCACCAAGATCGACCACAAGATTGGCGAGAACAACCTGGCGGCGCGCGTGCAGTACCGCGCCAACAACGGCGAGAACCCGTTTGCCGGCAACAGCGTCCTGCCGCAGTTCGGAAACACGATCGACGACAACCGGTACTTGGCCGGAGTGGACTACACTCACATGTTTTCGCCCACCTCCCTGATGGAGGTCCGGGCCGGGTTCAGCGGCAATGACGTGTTCCAGCGCGGCGCCTTCGCGGACCAGAACATCATCCAGGAGCTGGGCATGGCGAACTTCATCTCGGAAGACGATCTGGCGGAGTACCAAGGCATCGACGACTTTCCGCTCATTAGGGTCGATAACCACGCCCCGCTGGGCTCGGCAACCAATCTGCCCGTGATCACGGACGTCTACGACTACCAGTGGAGCATCAAGATGACCAACATCAAGGGCAATCACACGCTGAAGTATGGGTTCAACTACAACTACGTCATCTATGAGCGGCCGGGCGTCAACAACGCCAGAGGCAACTACCGGTTCCGCGGCTTCCGCACAGGCGGCTGCAACTCCCTGCGATGCAAGGACTGGGGCAGTCCCGTCGCCGACATGTTCCTCGGCTGGCTGCACAACATCAACGTCCGGGAAGGAATCAACGGGCCCGATTGGAGACAGATCGCGATGGGCGCGTTTATAAACGACGACTGGAAGGTGACTCCCAATCTGACCATGAACCTCGGCTTTCGCTGGGAGGTCAACCGCATGCCGTGGGACGTCAACGACAAGATGGGCAGCTACGTTCCGGAACTGAACAAGATCGTGCTGTCGAGCGACCGGAACCTACCCGACAACTTCGACCAGCTCCTCGGCGACTACAGCCTTCAAGACCGGTTCCTGACGGCTGACGAGGTCGGCTATCCCAGGTCCGTGATCCAGACGGATTGGAACAACATGGCACCGAGGCTGGGGCTCGCGTACCGTGTATCGCAGGGAATGGTGATCCGGACGGGCTACGGCATCTTCATGGCCGGCACGATCCTGAACCCATTCCGCAACAACCTTGGCAACATCTTCCCATACACTATCCAGACCAACTACGCGGCGAGGAACGCAACTCCCAGACGTCCGCCGGAGATTCTGCTGAACGACCCGTTGGGCACTCAGGGGCGCGATGTGATCATTGCCGGCGGCTGGCTCGGCGAACGACCGAGCGCCAGCGGAATCACTCAGAGTCCTTCGCAGGCATACTTGCAGTCGTGGAACTTCACAATCGAGAGACAGCTTCCGGGCGGCACGAGCATCGAGATGGACTACCGCGGCTCGAAGGGCAGCCATCTGATTCGGCGCTACGACCACAATCAGGCCCTCCGCACGCGCGAGTGGTTTCTTGCCAACCGCACCGCGACCGGAGGCTTCACCGAGAACTTCCAGTCGCTGCGCCCGAATCCGGACTGGAACGCGATCAACTTCTACAACACCGGCTCGAACTCCAACTACCACGCAGGGAACATCTCGTGGCGTAAGAGGAGTCGGCGCGGCCTATTCTGGCGCGTCAACTACTCGTTCTCCAAGTCGATCGACGACGCCTCGAGGACAAACGGCTCAGGCGCGACGGACTTCGCCAATGCATTGGACCGGAGGAACCTTGCCTTGGAGCGCGGCCGCTCCACTTGGGACCGCCGACACGTTTTCACTCTCGTGGCGAACTACAACCTGCCCTTCGGCCGCGGAAGGCGATGGGGCAGGCAATGGGGGTCCGTAGCGCAGGGCGTGCTGGGCGGCTGGCAAATGTCGGGGACGCAGACGTCGTACTCGGGCTCGCCGTTCACCGTCATGGCCGCCAATGCCGACCAGAACTTGGGCGAGTCGCAGCGCCCGCACAGGATCGCTCACGGCGCACAGGCGGAAGATCCGTCCCTAGGAGCCGTTCGAGGAGTGGACTACCCCTTCTTCGACACCAGCGCATTCGAGAACGTCCCCAGCTGCATAGACGCCGACCCGGAGTCCGGTACGCCGGTTTCCTGCCCTGAGGGGGCATTCGCGCTTGGCACGGCCGGCCGCAACATTCTCGACGGCCCGGGACTCTTCAGCGCGAACGTCGCTCTTTCGAAGAACTTCCAGGTCCGAGAGGGCATGCGTCTGCAGCTGAGGCTCGAGTCATTCAACTTCCTCAACCGAACCAACTTCATCATGATCAACGAGTTCCGGCGCTTCAACGGAGTCGGTGGCGGATTCTTCACCAGGACGGGCAACATCGGCCGAGGTGGCGGGCCAAGGATCTTCCAATACGCCGTGAAGCTGGTGTTCTAGCGGCAGCTGGGACCTAGAGACGCGCGGGCGCTCCGCCATCCAAGCGGCGTCCGCGGGTCTTCCGGCCCGGGCCCCTTGTCACGCACCGGGCGTGCTCTAGCGAAACCCGCTCGCATCGTGGCGTGTACGTCGCTCGGAAAAGTAGCTCCGACGCGTGGCCGCGTTGGCGGAGGTATGGCTTCCGGGCACGGGACGGGCACGCTGTCTGTCGTTCAATTGGCAGCATCGTTCCGTATGTCTGACAGATGGGGCCGTCAGCGAGCAATGACCCGATTGCACCCGGCACGGCGTTCCGCACGTTTGGGGCGGCCCGGACCGCCTGGATGGCGGCCGGGAGTCGTTCAGGCATCGCTGCTTCGCTGGGTCGTGGCGAGAGCCGCGACGCCTTCCGCGAGTCCATCGAGTGCCGATCGGACGGGTCGCTGAGGCCATTCAAGCGTCCGCGGATGTTGTGCTAGGTTAAGTTCGTGTGGCCCCTCTCGGGGGGCAAGCATTCGAATAGCCACGATAGCTCAGTTGGTAGAGCAGCGGTTTCGTAAACCGCAGGTCGTCGGTTCGAGTCCGACTCGTGGCTCCACATCCCACCTTCATCCGGGGAAAGCAGCCTCGCACACTCGCGCCGCCGACTGATACCGGCACCTACTGGATCGGCACACCTCCGACGGGGGCAAGTCGCACCGATCGGTGGTGACTATGGGAGGACGGCCGGGCTCCTCCGAAGCGTCGGGCGTTTGGTGTGCCCTCCAGACCTTGTCGCTGTGCACCGATCGATCAGCGCCTAATCAGCGCTGAGGCGTTCGCGGCTAGTCGAAGGTGTAGGCGAACGTGACGCTGAGCGCCTTTGAGATGGCAGTATTCCGGCCCGCGACGACCCATCCGTAGGAGACCGCGACCGAAGCGCTGGTGGACAGCTGGAAACTGGCCGCTGGTCCCAGCAGATGCGCGTCTTCGTCTAGTTCAGGGAACACTGACGGCGAGAATCCGGGTCCGCCAATGTTCAGCCCGGACGTGGAGTTATCCATGGAGTAGTTGAGGCTCACGCCGACGCCGCTAGCTACGAGGACGCCGAAGGACCCTCGGGCGAAGATCGTCGGCGGGATCTTGTGGTCGCTGCTGGCGCGGTACCTGTAGCCCAACTCGCCCGAGAGGCCAGCCCGCTCACCGATGAACTTACCGATCAGCGTGGACAGTTCGATGCCGCTTCCGCCGTCGCCGAGGGAGTTGACGAATCCTTGCTCGTACGTTCCACGGATGATGCCGCCAACGCGGAAGGCGATGGTCGGACCGGAACTGATCACTTCGTCCACGGCCCGTAACGTGAGGCCGAAGCTCGTGTCGGCCAGGCCGCTGAGGTTCGCGCGCGTCGGAGGGCCGATGTTCTCCACGTACTGGCTGCGAGCCCCACCGACGCGGAAGTCGAAGGCCAGCGCGTCGGAGATACCGTACACGCCGTCCACCCACACGGTCTGTTGCTTCAGGTCGTGTCCTCCCCCTGGGGTCGGAACCCTGTCCGTCGCTCGGAAGAACTCTGTCGCAGACTGCGACACAAATGAGACGGCGACCGTGCCGCCACCCGGAGCCGGTAGCCACGGCGACCCTGCTCCTAGAGCTCCCGGGGCCGCCGCGAGCGCCGCAAGAGCAAAGACCGCGACAGGCATCCACGTGTGCGGTAGCGCCGATCGATTCGAATTTGTCATGTTACTGATCAGTGGTCGAGGTATCCGCTTCACAGCTTGTACCTGCGCGTCAGGTAGTAGTGCACCAGCTCCTGCTCGTCCACGTCCGAGTCGCAGCCGACGGCCTTGGTCCCCGGGCAGAGGACCTGAATGTGTTCGTCATCCGACGTCCCGGGCTTCTGGGCTGCATCCCGGGCCTCAAGGCTGTACTTGAGGCTCGCGGCGCGCTGCCGGTTCAGGTCGGCCTTCTGCAGCGGGCAGGAGGCGCACACCAGCTTCTTGAACGTGACAGCCTTCCCCTGTGTGTAAGCGATCCTTGGGCTGATTCCCCTGCCTGCCGCTATCGAGCCGGAAGCGAGCGCACTGGCCTGGAAAAGGCCGGCGACCAACGCCCCCAACATTGCGATTCGTAATTGCATCCCTGTTTTGGCTCCTCTCTTTGTAAACAATCGTCGGAATCGGCGACCGTCTCGAATCTTATCAAGCCTCTGACAGGCCGTCCCACACCCAGCCGGGTCAGGCTGGCTTTGTCGCGGTCGGGTATCCTCGTTCCATTGAGGCGAGATCTGATCCTATGAGAGTCACTGACGTGGAGACCATCTATGTGCGGTCTCCCCATGTCCGGGAGCTGTGCGATTCAGGGCAGGACGCCCTGATCGTGCGCGTTCACACAGATGCCGGCATCACCGGGATCGGGGAAGTTGACTCCAGCCCGCTTGCCGCAAAGGGAGCCATTGACGGCCCGTTCTCCCATTCCGTGACCTCCGGGCTACGCCACCTCGTCATTGGCGAGAGTCCTTTCGCCACAGAGAAGATCTGGCACAAGATGTACACGCGCAACCTCTACGGAGGCAGGCGCGGTGCGGGCTTTCACGCCATGAGCGGGATTGACCTGGCCCTGTGGGACATCAAAGGCAAGGCCTTGGGGATGCCCGTCTGGAAGCTGCTGGGCGGCGGCTTCCATGAGCGGCTGCGCTGCTACGCGAGTTCTCTCTGGGCTCCGACGCCGCGCGAGACCAGAGATCTGGCCCGCAGGTACGTCGACCGCGGATTTACCGCTGTGAAGTTCGGATGGGACCCGATGGGCGTTGACGAGGAAACGGACATCGCGCTCGTGCGCGAGGCGCGGGCCGGCCTTGGAGAGGGTCCCGACCTGCTGGTCGATGCCGGACTGGTATGGGACGCGAAGACAGCGATCCGGCGCGTGCGCGCCTTCGAGGAGTACGGCATCTATTGGCTTGAGGAGCCACTGATGCCGGACAACTACGACGGCTACCGCCGGCTGAGTGAGGCGGTCGACACGCGCATCGCAGCGGGCGAGGAAGAGAGCGGCCGCACCTCGTTCCTCGAGCTGATGGACAGGGGCAAAATAGATGTCGTCCAAGTGGACCTGACCCGTGTCGGCGGCTTTACCGAGGCAGTCAAGGTAGCCAGCCTGGCGCAGGATCGCGGGCTGGCCGTGGCGAACCACGGCTTCACGACGTACATCAACGTGGCGGCTGCGCTGCACTTCCTGAACGCCATACCCAACGCCCTAATCGCCGAGTTTGTGGCCGAAGAGCAGACCACGCTTCGTGACGAGCTCACGCGCCAACGCATCGTTGCCCGCGATGGGATGCTGGACATCCCCCAAGAACCCGGGCTCGGGGTCGACCTAAACGAGGAGGCAGTCGCCCGCTACCGTGTCGCGTGAGGCCTCGTCGCGAGTCGCCTACTGGTCGTCGGACTCGATGCGGTGGGAGTGCTTGCGCAGCGTCTCCAAGTGCTGGTCCGTGGACGCCTGGCTGAGGGGGTTGCCTTGTAGGGATACGGCCCAATACCGTGCGAACCGGCTGTCAGCGGCGACGTCCGCTTCTGCCATCTCGGCCAGCGTCGCTATGTCCGCGACCTGATTGTTGCGAAGCGAGAGGCGCTGCAGGGACTTCAGTTCCTTGAGCGGGGAGACGTCCCGCACGGCATTGTCATCCAAGATCAGGGAGGACAGGCGAGCCAGCGAGGCGACGGGACTCAGATCACTGACCTTGTTTCCCGCCACGTCGAGCGTCCAGAGCTTGGCGAGGCCCTTAACCGCCGCCAAGTCGCTGATCTGGTTGCTGGAGAGATAGGCGGAATTCAGCGCCTCGAGTCCTTGCAGCGCTGAGATGTCGGAGACCTTGTTTCCCGACAGCTCGATGTACTGCAGCCTCTTCAGTCCCGCGAGGGGAGAGATGTCCTCAACCGCGTTGTCGGTGAGCGTGAGGCTCTGGAGGAGGTCTAGGCCTGCAATCGGCGTGAGGTCCGACACCTTGTTCCCCGGCAGTTCGAGAAGCATCAGCCGCTTGCAGTGCTCCAGCCCCGTCAGGTCTTGGATGCCCTTGTCGCGGGCGGTGATTGTGGAGATTGTCGCGACATCCTCGACCGTGATCGGCTCTTCTGTGTTCCGCTTCTCGAATACGTAACGCCTGACCGCCTCTTCCAGATTCTTGTCAGGGAAGATCTGGGCGCTCGCCGTGACGGCGCATGAGAGGGCGAGGAGGATTGCGGCGGCTCTACTGTAGGTCATGGCACGGGTCGATGCTGCGATGCCGGGCACCCAGCCATGGTACCACCGCCGCGCGCCCTCCGTTCGGACCGGATTCGGGGCAGTCCTCCGGGGCGGTTGCACTTCCGCCGCGCTTGCCCGGGGCCGTGTTGCACGCGGCAGTTTGCCGGTCCGCTGCCGTTGGTGCCCTCCCTGTGCCCGGCCCCGGTCAGCTCTGCCCGGCGCCGTTTCCCAGATCGTCAGTTGTGGCTTGGCAGGGAGGCCTGCCACTGCCGAAGCTCTCCCGCTAGCCTGGCGGCAATGTCAGGCTTGGCCCCGGCCAGATCGCGCCTCTCACCCGGATCGACGGACAGGTCATAGAGTTCGACTTGGCCTCCTGGCTGAGGCAGGACCGCCTTCCAGCGTCCCTGCCGGAGCCCCCGGGCCCCGCGGTAGCTGAAGTAGATATTGCTATGCGGCGAACGCGCCCCGTCTCTCAGCGCGGGCAGCGGGTCGCGACCGTCTATGACCCGGTCCCGAGGCGGCTCGGCGCCGCCGGCGTTCAGCGCCAGCACGAACAAGTCCATGTTGGTCAAGGGCTCCCGCACTACCGAGCCGGAACGCAGTCGGCCCGGCCAGCGCAAGATGCAAGGCGTGCGCACACCCCCTTCGTAGACGCTGGTGCGCCCGCCTCGGAAGGGCGCGTTGGAGGCGACCTCCAAGCTTGGCCGCCGGGGGCCCACCCTGCCGCCGTTGTCCGAGGCTAGGATCACCAACGTCTTGCCGACCACGCCGGTCGCCTCGAGTGCGTCCAACACCTTCCCGACGCCGGCGTCCAGGGCCGTCATGACGGCGTGGTAGCCGTGCTGCGGCACGTCCGTGCCGGGATCGAATCCGTACAACTCGAAGAACTCGGCTGGTGCCTGCCAGCGGAACGGTTGGCCAGGTGCCTTGTTCTTGGGGTTCGGGCAGTGTGCCGCGTTGAACGGCACGTATAGGAAGAACGGACGGGATGCGTTACGGCGGACGAATTCGGCCGCCGCGTCGGCGAAGATGTCGGTGGTGTAGCCCGTCAGCTTTCGCGGTTCCGTGCCAGCACGCATGTCCAATCGCCCGTTGTAGACGTGCGTGTAATAGTCGCAGTTGCCGGATATGCAGCCGATGTACTCGTCGAAGCCGCGGTCCGTGGGCCGGCTGCCCTCGGCGAATCCGAGGTTCCACTTCCCGAAGGCCCCGGTTGCATAGCCGCGCTCCCGCAGGAGTTCGGGAAGGATCCGCTCGCTGTGCGGCAGGCCGATTCCGGACCAGTTCTCCTCCACGGACAGCTGGTGCGCCAGCCCGTTCCGGTCAGGGTACCTGCCCGTCAGCAGAGCACCTCTTGAGGGTGAGCAAGATGAGGTTGGGATGTAGAAGTCGGTGAGCCGCGTCCCCTCAGTTGCTAATCGGTCCATGTTGGGCGTTCGGATGGTCGGATTCCCGTAGCACGCCAGATCGCCCCATCCGACATTGTCTAGATAGATCAGGACGACATTGTCGCCCCGCGGCCCGCCCTGCTGACCCTCCGCGCCGGGCACAGCGGCGAGCGCGAACATGAGTGCAATGGCTCGCATGCGCACAATCTACACCACGGTCGCACGCCCAGCGGACAGCCCTTCCTCGGCTAGGGGTCATCCCAGGACTCCTAGCGGACTTCCCACATAGTCCGGCGCCGCAGCGATCACGCTCCGCTCCAACGGTGGGAGGCCTCACTGTTCGTTCGGAAGTACTTCTCAGGGCCGCGGCACTCTTGCCTGCATAGAACGTGCATAGAACTTCCCGAAAACGCCGCCCACCTGTCCAAAGCTACCGAGGGGATCGCCGTTTGGCCAGTCGCCGCCTAAGAAGGCATGATCCTCCTCAAAGGCACGCGAGCACTCGTCGAGCGTGTTCCGGTAGTCGCCGATGTCATATGACACCCGACCGTTCCGCTGCTGCAACACGGCGGACAACTTGACACAAGCCTGGGACCGGCCGGCGAACGCTCGAAAGACTCGTCCAAATCGGTCGCGGTCGACCTGCGGGACCTGAATCTTCGGCAGGTGGTCCTCGAGCCATGCGCAGCGCGGGGACTGGGTCGGAGAGATCCGGCAGGCTTCTGGGATCTCTAGGTCGGGATTGGCAGATTCGAGCGCGAGCCGGGCCCCTGCGCGCAGCGCAATGTCCTCGACGAAGCGCGGATTGTCCAGCTGGTCCGCGAGGCTGCGCCCTCAGAGATCCCCGTGGTGAACTTCTCTGACGAGCGGATTGCGGGAAAAACGCCCCAAGTGTCACCCGAGTCCGGGTTGGCCCGCATCCAGGAATCCGACCAGCCCCACCTCCGACGGGTCATTCGCGGAATCGTCCAAGACCCATTGGTTGCCCTCTACTCGGTGGCTGTAATCAACAACGCTGGCCGCGTCGACGCCGCGAGGGCGCGGCCAACTCTCCTTGGCTGCGCTGCGGCGAACGTCAGTTGCCGCTAGGCAGGGAGGCTTGCCACTGCCGAAACTCTCCCGCCAGCCTGGCGGCAATGTCTGGCTTGGTCGGGGCCAGATCGCGCGTCTCTCCCGGATCGACTGACAAGTCATAGAGTTCGATCGGGCCTCCTGGTCGGGGCAGGACCGCCTTCCAGTGTCCCTGCCTTATCCCCCGGGTCTGGCGGTAGCGGAAGTAGATGTTGCGATGCGGCGAACGCGCCCCGTCTCTCAGCGCGGGCAGCGGGTCGCGGCCATCGATGACCCTGTCCCGCGGCGGTTCTCCTCCGCCCGCTCTCAGCGCCAGCACGAACAAGTCCATGTTGGTCAAGGGCTCCCGCACTACCGAGCCGGAAGGCAGCCGGCCCGGCCAGCGCAGGATACACGGTGTCCGCACGCCCCCTTCGTAGACGCTCGTGCGCCCGTCTCGGAAGGGTGCGTTGGAGGAGACCTCCAGGGACGGTCGCCGGGGGCCCACCCAGCCGCCGTTGTCCGAAGCCAGAATCACCAAGGTCTTACCCACCACTCCCGTCGCTTCTACCGCGTCCAGCACCTTGCCGACGCCCGCGTCAAGGGCTGTCATCACGGCGTGGTAGCCGTGCTGCGGCATGTCGGTGCTAGGGTCGAATCCGTACACCTCGAAGAACTCCGCCGGGGCCTGCCAGCGGAACGGTTGGCCGGGTGCCTTGTTCTTGGGGTTCGGGTAGTGCGCCGCGTTGAACGGCACGTAGACGAAGAACGGGCGGGATGCGTTGCGGTGTATGAAATCGACCGTCGCGTCGGCGAAGATGTCGGTGGTGTAGCCCGTCAGCTTGCGCGGTTCCGTGCCTACGCGCATGTCCAATCGTCCGTTGTAGACGTGCGTGTCGTAGTCGCAGTTGCCGGATATGCAGCCGATGTACTCGTCGAAGCCGCGATCCGTGGGCCGGCTGCCCTCGGCGAATCCGAGGTTCCACTTCCCGAAGGCTCCAGTCGCGTAACCGCGCTCCCGCAGGAGTTCGGGAAGAATCCGCTCGCTGTGAGGCAGGCCGATTCCGGACCAGTTCTCCTCCACCGACAGCTGGTGCGCCAGCCCGTTCCGATCGGGGTACCTGCCCGTCAGCAGGGCACTTCTCGACGGTGAGCAAGATGAGCTGGGGATGTAGAAGTCGGTGAGCCGGGTACCCTGGCTTGCCAAGCGGTCGATGTTGGGCGTTCGGATGGTCGGATTCCCATAGCACGCCAGATCGCCCCATCCGACGTTGTCGAGATAGATTAGGACAACGTTGTCCTTCCCGGGCCCGCCCTGTTGACCTTCCGCGGCCGGCAGAGCGGCGAGCAGGACCATCAGTGCAGCGGCGCGCATGCCGACAATCTACACTACGGCACTACGGCCCATGGTCCCCGCAGGCTGGTCCTTCAACAGCCAGCCGTCAGCGCCGCCTCCGAATGAGCGGTCCCAAATGGGCGGGCACTGCGGCGACTACCCCGCGCTCCAGCGGTAGGCCGACTCGCTGTTCGTCCGGAAGTACTTCTCTTTGGCGGCGGAACTCTTGCCCTCGTAGTACTCCTTGACTATGCCGATGACCTGGCCGTAGCTGCCGAGAGGATCGCTGTTCGGCCAGTCGCTGCCGTATAGGACACGATCCTCCCCAAACGCGCCCGAAATCTGGTCGAGCGTGTCCCGGTAGTCGGCGATGTCATAGGACACGCTGCCGTTCCGTTGCAGCAACACGGCGGACAGTTTGACGTACGTTTGCGGGCGGGCGGCGAACCCTTGCAGGATGCGCTGGAATCGGCCGCGGTCGGCCTCCGCGACCTGAATCTTCGGCAGGTGGTCCACGACCATGCGCAACGCCGGAACTCGGTCGGAGAGGCTCAGCATGGCCTCTAGTAGTTTCAGGTCTGGATTGGCAGTGTCGAGCGAGAGACCCGCCTGTGCGAGCAGGCCCATGTCCTCGATGAAGCGCGGATTGCCCAGCTGGTCTGCGAGGCTGCGCCCCCAGAGGTTCCCGTAGCGGATTCCCCTGAAGAGCGGATTGCTGGAGAAACGCTCCAGGTCCCCACCGAATCCGGGCTGCCCTGCATCGAGGAATCCGACGAGCCCGACCACCGAGGGGTCGTTCGCGGACGCGTCCAGGACCCACTGGTTGTCCTCGATGCGGGGGCTGCACTCGACGACGATCGCCGCCTCTACGCCGTGAGGGCCCGCCACGGATCGGAAGCGGTCCGGATACGTCGGCTTGGACCGGATCGGGTCGTCGGCCGGAGGCCAAGGGATGCCGCCCGGACGCCGGGGATCGAACAGGTGGATGTGGGTGTCAATGGTGCCGGCCGGAATGGCCGCGGCCAGTGCCGCTCCTCCGGCGGCCGCCATGAATGTGCGGCGGTTCACAGGCCAAGTATCGCAGGTTGGCCCGCTGTTCCGGCCTGTTGGCGCGCGGAACGCCCTCCGGGCGATTATCGCCGGGCCCTCTGGAGTGTCAGGTGCCGACGGTGAGCACCTTTGGACACCGGCGGCGTCCCCGCGGTCCGAAGACCTGCCGACGCATCCTTGGCGCCCGCTGCCCCGCTTGGTTGCCCGTCACCCGTCCGGCTGGTTAGATGGGGTGAGTGGATTCCGCAGAGATCAAGGCGCTGCTTCGGGCGCTGCCATCCGTCGAGCAAGTGCTGCAGTCCCCGGCGGCGACACCATGGCTTGCCCTAATGCCGCGGGACCGCGTCGTGTCGTTAGTGCGGGGTGTGATCTCCGAGTTGCGACAGAAGCTGGTGTCGGGAGAGCGACCGCCGGGAGATGTGGACAAGATTGTCTCAGACCTTGTCTCGGGGAAGGTGGAGCAGGTGACCGAGCCCAGCCTCCGGTCCGTCATCAACGCTTCCGGCGTGATATTGCACACGAATCTTGGCCGCGCTCCGCTAGGGGCCGCAGCGGCCCGGGCCGTCGCCGGCGTTGCGACGCGGTACTGCAACCTTGAGTTCGACCTTGCCCGCGGGTGTCGCGGCCGGCGGGACGACCACTGTGGACCGCTGCTTGAGGCATTGCTCGGGGCCCCAGCCTTGGTCGTCAACAACAACGCTGCGGCCATCTTCCTCGTGGTGCACGAACTGGCCCGGGACGGCGAAGTGCTGGTGTCCAGGGGCGAGCTGGTGGAGATTGGGGACGGCTTTCGGATCCAGGAGATTCTGGAGGCGTCCCAAGCCCGAGTTCGAGAGGTCGGCTCGACGAACCGCACACATCTCCAGGACTATTCGGCCGCGATCGGGCGGCGTACCCGGCTGGTCCTGAGGGTTCACCCCAGCAACTTCCGCCAAGTGGGCTTCACGGGGCGGCCCCGGCTCCCCGAGCTCGTCGAGCTCGCGCACCGAGCCGAAATCCCAATGGTCGAGGATCTCGGCAGTGGGTGCCTCAGCGATGGGCCGTGGCCGGGAATCGAGGGTGAGCCCCCGGTCACGAGGAGTCTCGCGGCTGGAGTCGACCTCGTCACATGCTCCGGCGACAAGCTGCTGGGCGGTCCGCAGGCCGGGATCATCACTGGTCGGGAGGATCTGGTGCAGCGCATCCGCCGCAATCCCCTGTTTCGGGCGCTGCGTGTCGACAAGCTCACCCTAGCGGCCTTGGGCGCGACGCTTCGCGCCTATGCGCGTGGGAGGGAGGATCAAGTGCCGGCATTGAGGATGGCCCGGGCCACAGTTAGCCGGCTGACGCGTCGGTGCGAGCGTCTGGCTGGTCAGCTGGCCGACCGCGGAGTGCTGTATGCTCAGGTAGAGCAGGGGGAGTCCCTGCTCGGCGGCGGGTCAACTCCTATGCAGCGGATTCCGTCCGTGCTGGTCACCGTCTCTGGGACCAGGCGAGCGGTTTCGGCCATTGAGCGGCGTCTGCGGTCTGGGACTCCGCCGGTGATTGCCCGCATCGAGAGAGATCGGCTGTTGCTCGACCTGCGCACCGTTAGCGACGATCAGGAGGGCGCTTTGGCGGCCGCCGTCGCTCGGGCGGTTGACGCCGTGTAACAAGAGTGATCTGGCATGGCCCGGACGTTTCACCCCCTCGTCGCGCCTGCAGCCCGAATGCTGGTGTGCGCAGCAGTCTTGGCCTTGGCGCAGCCTGTACGCGGCGAGCCGGCTGTCACCTGGCTAGAGAGCTACGAAGATGCGCTGGAAGAGGCGCGCCGCACCGGAAAGCCGATTTTTCTCGCGTTCCGATGCGCCCCTTGAAGGGCCGGGAGGGTATTTGACGCACAGGTTGTGCTGACCGAGGCAGAAACGAGGCGGGGAAGGCTGCTGCAGCAATACGTCACTGCGAGAATCACCCGCTTGGACCGGGTGGACTTGGCCCTGTTCGACTACGACCGCTACAACACGCTGTACTTCTTCGTTCTCAATGCAGACGAGCAAATCTACCTGCGATACGGGGGGCGGGACGAAAAGTCGGCGACCTCCTACCTGAATCTCGAAAGTCTGGAGTTGGCGCTGGAGAAAGGGCTCGAGCTACACCGCCTCCATCAGCAGCGCAAGCTCCCCGGAGAACCCCACCCTGAGCCGCTGTATGCAAGAGACATTCCGGCGCTATACGAACGCACGATCGGGCGCGGGCGCTGCGTTGAGTGCCATCTGGTCGGGGATTTGCTGAACGTCCAGCGTGAGCGGGACGGGACGCTCGACAAGCTCCGCCACCTTTACCGCGCGCCGGAGCTGGCTAGGATTGGCATCGAGCTCGACATTCCCAAGGGCTTAAGGGTGGCACGCGTCACAGGCGCGGCGGCTGAGGCGGGCATGCGTGCCGGTGACGTCGTCCGCGAGCTCAACTCCGAGGCGGTCTGGACCTTCGGTGACTTCCAGTGGGAGTACGGAAGCGTCCCACTCGAGGCCCGGGCGGTCGAGATCGCCGTGGAACGAGCCGGAGAGTTGCGACGGCTGGAGCTACGCCTTCCGCCGATGTGGTGGCTGACGGACCTGACCTACAGGAACCTATCTGTTGATCCGCGAGTGTACTTCGCTTCCGATCCCCTTGCGCTAGGCGAGAAGGCCGATCTGGGATTGCCCGAGCTAGGCTTCGCAAGCAGGGTCCGCACGGTGGATTCTCTTTCCGACCTGTTGGGAAGCCACGAGCTACAAGTAGGAGACATCGTCTACGGAGTGGACGGGGAGACGGCAGACGAGGTTGCGCGAACGGCTGAACTGCACATTAAGCTTCGCAAGCAGGCAGGGCAGACCGTAACCCTTCAGGTGTTGCGTGCCGGCGAGCGTCTGGATCTCCCCCTCAAGACAAGCAGGATGAGCTTTCGAAAATGAGACTCGCCGTTCGTCTCTTCCTCGGCGGCGTGCTGGCCACGGGTTTGTGGGCCGGAGGGTGGTCGGCGCCGGTTGAGGCCACGGATCGCTCCGGGACCGCCTTGGTGACTTGCCGGGCCCGCTTGGCCGGTGGGCACTTGGTCGTGGAGCTGCGCGCCAAGCCTGGCTGGCATGTGTACGCGATGGACAACGAGCGCCGTGCGAAAGAGGCGCTGGCCGGGAGGATGTCGCTAGGGGTCGAAGAGAGTACGGAGGTTGTTGTGCAGGAAGGCCTGCGGGTCACCGGGCCGTGGTTGCAGTCAGAGCCGCAGGACTTCTCCCAGCCGGAGCTGCGCTGGTATTCCTATGGGTTCGAGGGCATCGCCCTGCTGGCCGCGCCCGTTGAGAGAACGGGCGGCGACACCGGTAGGGTGTCCGTCCGGGCCCAAGCCTGCGATGCCGCCAGCTGCATCCGGGTAGACGCCGATCTCGCTGTTCCGCTGGCGGATCAGGGCGTCGAAGCGTTCTCGACCGCCGGGCTTGTCGAAGTCCGCCGTCAATGAGCCTGGCGAACTCCGTCACCAAGTCGGCGGATCTTCGTGTCGGCCCGGATCTCCCGCAACGGTGACGGTCCGCCGCTCTCGGTACGAGCGGTAGGCGGCCTGGACCACCTCCACAGCCCGACGCCCGTCATCGCCTCCGGCTACAGGAGGACGTCCCTCGACGATTGAGCGCTGGAATGAGAGCAATTGTTCCTGGAAGGTGTCCACCCTCGGGGGCCACAAGCTGATCCATCCGGCCTGCAGCTCGCCCCACCAGCGGTCCGGTCTTGCCAGCGCCATGATGCTTGGCGGCAGGGCTGTCTCGGGGCTGTCATCCACGTAGATCGACACGGGCGCGGACTGGTAGGGGCCAGTGATGAATGCCGAGCATCCCAGCGTGGCCTTGGTTCCGAACAGCATCATCGGCGAAGCGAATGCCCGCGAGAACCTGTGCCAATTCAGCGAACCTATTGCGCCGGACTGCATTCTCAGGGTCAGAATTACGCTGTCGTCGAGATTGTGGCTCGGCAGGACGCTGGCCATCTCGCACGACACTTCGGCGACAGGACCGAACAGGTCCAAGATCTGGTCGATGCGGTGCTGGCCAACGTCGATGAGCGTGAAGCCCCCGCCGTCTCGGGAACTGAAGCGATAGTTCTCCACCCCTCCGGGTATGACGTCCATGGGCTCGCAGATGACTCCGCTGAATGCCTTCACTTTCCCGGCCGCGCCACTGGCCAAGAGCTCCTTGACACAGAGATGCTCGGAACTGAACCGATGGTGGAAGCCCACCTGCAGGACAAGGCCACGCTGCTCCGCGCCCGCTGCCATCTGCTCCGCGTCTCGCAATGTGAGCGCGATAGGCTTTTCGCACAGCACGTGGCGGCCTCTCGCGAGCGCGAGATCGCACTGCTGGCGGTGGAACGCGTTGGGCGACGCGATCAGGACCGCATCCACACCGTCGGCCTCGGCGGCCTGCTCCGCTGAAGTGGCGATCTTGGGGATTTCGAACAGGCGAGCCGCCCGAGCGGCTGCGCGCCGGTCCGGATCGAAGACCGAGACGGCCTGCCCTCCCAAGGCGCGAAGTGCCGGCAAGTGGCGGTCGACAACCACTGCCCCGGCTCCAAGCACGGCCAAACCAAGCGAGAATCTACCGTCGCCTCCGATCATCGGCAAGTCCCGATTATCCCAGCCCGGGTGCGAGGTCGCGCAGAGCGATCGGGGCCACGTGACCCTGCGCTAGACTCGAATCTCACGTCGGCGCTCAGATTGGCTGGCCTTGAGGGCGGCATTGCACAAGTACATCGTCATCGGCCCCCAGGCCTCCGGGAAGTCCACGCAAAGCCGGATGCTCTCGGACCGCTTTGATTTCGCTCACATATCGGTCGGCGAGATCATCCGCTGGCACTTGGAGCACCGAACGAAGATCGCGGCTCGCATTCGGCAAATCCTCAATACCGGCAATCTGATTCCGGACGAAATCGTGCTTAAACTGATGCAGCGCAGGATCCAGCAGCACGACTGGAACTACGGTTTCGTGCTGGACCACTTCCCGCGGACGAAGGGACAGGCCGACTACCTTCGCCAGACCTGGGACGTCGACAAGGTCATCTACCTCGACCTGCCCGACGACTTGGTGACCGAACGCGTGATGCAGCGCGCCGAGGAAGGCTGGGGTTCCGGGTACACGAAGCGTGCCGTCTCGAATCCCAACGTACTGCGCCGCAGGCTGGCGAACTACCACCGCCGCACCCGCCCGATCCTCAACGCGTTTGACCGCACCGGGACTTTGGTGCACATCGATGCTCGGGAATCCATCTCGGGTGTGTTCTCCCGGATCACCCGAGCGCTCGGGCTTCTCGCCGGGCCGGTCTGAGGCTGTCGCCGAGAGTTCTGCTCAGGGCCGCTTGGATCGCGTCCACTCGTACTCGACGCCCCCGTCGACGTTGTGGAGGCGGAAGGCAATAGACGATGCCTCCCCGTCCTTTGTGACCGTGGCCGAGGCGAAACCTCCGCCCACGCGGTGGAAGCGGTGGAATTGTGGATCCTCACCTGGTGTGCCGCCCGCATGCTCGTCCGTGGCCGGGCCACTCGAGAACTCCTGAACGCCGGTTTCCGGATGGACCGAGTGGTATTGCCAGTGCCGGTCGCCGCAGACGATGAAGAAGTCCTCCGGAAGATTGTCCTGGACCCAGCGCCGGAACTCGTCGCCCTCGCTCTTGAAAGCCACGTTCGCGTGGTTGTCGGCCTTGTTGGTGCGGTCCGGTCCGACGATCGGGGTCGGGCTGACCAAGACCTTCCAGTCGGCGTCGCTGCCCAGCAACGTCTCCATCAGCCAGCGCTTCTGCTCCGCCCCCCAGATGGTCTTGTCGGGACCGTCCGGCATTGTGTTGGGAGAGCGGAAGTCGCGGCCCTCCACCACCCACACCTGCAGGCCCTTGCCCCAGCGGAACGTGCGGTAGGGCTTCTCGCTCATGGGCACCTGCTCGGCGTAGACCTGCAAGCCCTGCTCCCAGCTGAACGTTCCCATATAGCGCCTCGACATCCCCGGCCAGTTGTCGTTGTGGTAGGAATCGTGGTCGTCCTTTTCCCAGTACCCGGGCACGCTGAGGTGGAAGCGGACAAGGGAAGGGAAGCTGTACATGCGGTGCCAGTGGAAGCGCGCAAGGTCGATCGAGGTGACCAGCGGGGCGTCGCTGTCGTAGTACACCGTGTCGCCGGTCGGCACGATGAACTTGGGGGCCAGATCCAGCATGGACTTGTAGATCTTGAATCCATCCGGCGCATCATGGTCATGGTTGGCTTGGCCGGTAACGGCGGTAAAGGTGACGTCGGCGTACTCCTGTGCCGGCGGCGCCGTCTCGAAGCGCCCGTTCACGGGCCTGTGGAGGACCGTGCCGTCGAGGCTGCTCGTCTGGGACTCGAAGTAGTACACGGTCCCCGGCTGAAGCCCGGTCAGGCGAAAATGGTGGGTGAAGTCATCCTCGGCGCGCGTCTCCTGCCACTCGGTATCGACAGCGTCGAAGAGGTTGACGTTGTCGGCGTACCGCAGCCGGACCATAGCGGCTGCCCCGGGAACAGACCCCTGCAGTTCTTCCGGGTCGAGGGATGGCGGCAGCGGCTCGTCCTCCGCCGGCTTGTTGGAGCGTCTCCGGATCGGCGTTCCGTCCGCCCTGCGCTGCGCGGCAGCGGTGGAACGGGTCCAGATGATGGAAGACTCCGCCGTCACTTCTCCGACCTTCACTCCGGTTGCCTGTCGGGACTCTTCAAGGCGGGTGATACCGGGCCCGCAGCCCGCAAGCGACAAGGTGCCTGTAAGGGCGGTCAGGAGGGCCAGTAACGTCCGCGGCATCGCCGTATATCTTAGCGATTGAGGCCGGCCCTCAACCTTGCAAGCTGGCGTTCGAGAGACCGCACCCGGCTGGCAAGGCCCAGCTGGGCTGTTGCGCAATCGCACTCGGGTGGTTGGGTCTCAAGCTGGATGACGCGCACTTCCAGCCGGTCCAGCTTGGCCTCGGACTCCAGCGCCAGCCTTCCCGGGCGTGGGCCCTGCGCGGCCGGGTCGGCCCGGGGCAGGGCTTCCTCCTCCAGCGCGGCTAGGCGCTCCTCAATCCGCTCAAACCGCTCGTCGAAGCTTGCGCGCCGCGGGGCTTGCGCGTGGGCGAACAGTGCGGCCAGGATTGTCGCGGCGGCCACGAGAGAACCGACGCTTCGTGCAGGCATAGCATTTCCTCCGCTGTGAGTTTCGCACAGCGTCCCCAATAGGAAGTCTGCGCGGCGGGTGGGAAGCGGCTATTGGATGCTGAGCATCCGATCGATCGCGCGCTGCGCTTTGCGTGCCGTGTTCGGCTCGACGGTGACTTCCACTTCGTCAGTCTCGAGCGACGTCAGCAGCTTTTGGAGCGTGTTCATCTTCATGTACTCGCAGACGGCCTCCGGGCTGACGGCGTAGAACTGCTTCTCAGGGATCTGCCGCCTTAGCCGGTACACCATGCCCATCTCGGTGCCCACAATGAACTCCGGGGCGGGGGACGCCAGCGCGTGATGCAGCATGCCTTCGGTCGAGAGGAAGAACGCCTTCTGGTAGGGCGAGTTCCCCTGCATTACCTTCGACATGCAATGCGATGCGCAACCGCACTCCGGATGGATCAGCAGCTCGGCCTCGGGGTGCCGGTCGAATGCCTCTTCGAGGGCGCTCTCGCCGATCTTTGCGTGCACGTGGCAGAAACCGTCATAGAGGTCTACCAGCGACGCGTCGACCGCGCTGCACTGGGAGATCGACACGGATCCGAGGAACTTGTCCGGCAGGAACAGGATGCGGCGCCCCGGATTTGCGCGCGCCGCATGGTCGAGCACCTGTGCCGCGTTGCGGGACGTGCAGATGTAGTCGCTCATTGCCTTGGTCGCGGCGTCGGTGTTCACGTAGGAGATCACCACGCCGTCCGGGAACCGACGCTTCCAGGCCTGCAGGCGGGCATGGTCGATCGAGTCCACTAGGGAGCACCCGGGTCTGGCCGGCATGTAGACCTTGCAGCGGTCCCCAAGGATGGTCTTGGCCGTCTCCCCCATGAACCAGACCCCGCAGAAGTCGACGCGCGGGGCGGGCTGCTGCGCCACATACCTACTGAGGCCAAGCGAGTCGCCCACCTCCGCCGCCACCTCTTGCAGCTCCGGATACTGGTAATTGTGAGCGACGATCAGGGACCTCTTGTCTCGGGCGAGTTCGGCCACCCTGCGCGCGGTGTCGACCAGTTCCCTAGTGAATTCCCGTGTGTAGCGGCCCGGGTACAGGTCTCCCGCAGCGCGATTGAACGTGTCGTACCAGCGGTCGTACGGTAGTTGGTCCATGCGGTTCTCCTCCAGCCGATAGTCAGCCGCACGCGTTCCGGCTGCCCTGATGGCAGAAGCCCCCGTCGTCAGACCTGGAAAGACTTGCCGCAGCCGCAGCTCTTGCCAGCGTTGGGGTTCTTGAACAGGAACCTCTGCTCCAGCAGCGTCTCAACGTAATCCAGCGTCATTCCGTCCAAGTAGCGGAAGCTCTTCGGGTCCACGCAGAGCTGCGCACCCGCGGCTTCAAATACTGTGTCGCCCGGTCGCGGCGCACGTTCGTAACGGAACTTGTACTGCAGCCCGGAGCAGCCGCCCCCGATCACTCCCATGCGCAGGAACCCGCCGGGGTTCTCGCTCGAGAGCATACCGCGGATTCTCCGTGATGCGCTTGGCGTCACCTCGATCATCGCCTTGACTCCATCATAGCGCGAGCCCTCACGTTCCGGCCTTGCTGCTGGCCAGTACAATGGCTCTAGCGAGGATCGAGGACCTTGATCGACAGGCTTGGGCGACCGCTGGACGACCTGCGGATCTCCGTGACGGATCGGTGCAACTTTCGATGCACCTACTGCATGCCGCTGGACCGCTACGACTGGATCGAGCGCTCGGAGATACTGAGCTTCGAAGAAATCCGGCGCGTCGCGGCGGTCTTTGCCCAGCTTGGGGTGCGCAAGGTGCGCGTGACTGGAGGCGAACCCCTACTGCGGGTGGATCTCGAGTCGCTGGTCCGCATGCTGACCGAAATCGAGGGTATCGAAGATACGTGCCTAACCACCAACGGCTCTTTGCTCGCCCCCAAGGCCGAGATCCTCAAGGGAGCAGGCCTGAAGCGCGTCACAGTGAGTCTCGACTCTCTTCGACCGCAGACTTTCTCCCGGATGGCCCAAAGGGGGAGCTTGGAGAACGTCCTCGACGGCATTGACGCAGCATTGCGTGCGGGTCTCCTTCCCCTGAAGCTCAACGCAGTGGTAGAACGCGGCGTCAACGACGGGGAGATCTTGGACCTGCTCGAATTCGGCCGACAGCGGGGAATCGTAGTCCGTTTCATTGAGTACATGGATGTCGGGACGGTCAACCAGTGGTCCTCCGCCAAACTGGTCTCCAAGGCCGAAATCCTGCGCCGCATCCGCCAGGCCCATCCGTTCGAGCCAGACCGTCAACCACGGGGAAGCGCCCCGGCCCAGCGCTTCCGCCTTTCCGACGGGAGCGGTGTCTTCGGCGTGGTCGCTTCGGTGACCGAGCCGTTCTGCGGCGCATGTACCAGAGCCAGGCTGACCGCTGACGGGCGCCTGGTGACCTGTCTCTTCTCTGCGCAAGGCCATGACCTGAAGGGCCTGCTCCGATCCGGGGGGACAGACGAGCAGCTGCGCCGCAAGATCGCTGCCATCTGGAGGTCCAGGAACGACCGCTACTCCGAGCAGAGGCTGGAAGCGATTTCTTCGGGGAGCGGCTACAGCCCGTTGGCTGTCCAAAAGATCGAGATGATCAGCCTTGGCGGGTGACCGTTCCGCCGATGTCCGCCAGCCTCAGGCATCCACGTGACAGTGGAAGCGCAGGTCCATCGCCAGCTTGTGCTTCCCTGCGAGGTCGTCGGAGAGGCTGCGCATAGCCGCAGCGGTCAGGGGCTCAGCGTTTCGGGCCGCTTCCACGTTCTCCCGCAGCTGTTCCAGGGTGGGCATTCCGACAACGGCGCTGGTGACGGGCAGCGTCAGGACGTAGCGCAGCAGCGACTCAATGCCGGCCTTTCCGGGGCCGGAACCGACCAGCGCGTCTTGGCCGGTGACTTTCATGGCTAGCACACCCATTCCCTTGCGCACGGCCACGGGCAAGGCGACTGCCTCAAAGCTGTCCTCGCGCGCGTGGTCGACGGGGTCGCGCGAGTTCTCGCTGCGTCCTTGCATGGCCGCATTCAGCGCCATTTGGGTGCAGTCGAAGTCGTGGCGCTCCAGTGCCGTCGCGAGGACGTCCGGATGGCTGTGGCTCGTGATGCCGGCGAAACGGCACACCTTCTCGTCGCGCAGGCGCCACAGGGCCCGGAGCGCCCCGGCCTCGATCGCGGCCAGATCGTCGGCCCCCTTGAGGCTATGGATGTGGATGAGGTCGATCTGGTCTGTCTGAAGCTTTCTTAGGCTCTCCTCCGTCCGCCGCATCGCATCGTCGTAGTCGCGGGTCGCGATCTTGGTGGCCAGAAAGACGTCCCTGCGGCGATCGGCCAAGGCCTTGCCGACCCATGTCTCGCTGTTGCCGCGTCCGTAGCTCTGAGCCGTGTCGAAGTAGGTGATCCCGAGCTCGAGGGCCAGCTCGAGCGCTTCGATCCCTTGGTCCTCAGATCCGTACATTGACAGCCGGCTTCCGCACCCCATCGCGAGAACCGAGGGCTCGGCGCCAGTGCGGCCTAGCGGCCGTGCCGGGAGGGGGCCGCCGCTTTCGGCCCGAGTCGGAGGCGACCCGGCGGCCGCGACCGCGGCGACTCCTCCCAAGAAACGACGGCGGGTGAGATCTGCAGACATGTTCGGTGTTACTCCTGATTCCCGTCTACTTTACGGTATGGCCGGGCACGGGTGGGCACGTACGCCGTTCGAGAGTCGTCAGCGCTTTCCGGAGAACCGCAGCTGGGGCAACCCGGTATGGCGCTTCCGGTCAAGGATCTCGTCGTAGTGCAGCAATTCCGCCAAGTCCCCGCCCCGTTCGACGGCTGCGGTGATCCGCGCCTCAACCTTCTGCAGTGCCTCGGCCGCCCTCAGCGTTTCCCCGACGCGCTCCCCCGGAACGACGGCGACGCCGTCCAAATCCCCAACCACCCAGTCCGCCGGTCGTACAGGCACCCTGCCGCACTGCACCGGCACCTGAGTCTCTCCGGCGTACTCGGCGCCGCCGGCGCTCGGCACGACTGACCTTGCGAAGACCGGCAATTGGTCTTTGGAGATCTCCTCGCTGTCCCGAACGGCACCGTCGATGACCACTCCGGCGAGTCCCTTCAGGCGGGCCGCCTGCGTCGTGATGCCCCCCCATAGGGCCGTGTTGCGCTCGCCACGGCCATCCACGACAAGCACGTGCCCTTCCGGGCACTCGGAAAGGGCCTTCCCGACCATGAGGATGTCGGCGGAGTGCACGCGCACGGTGTAGGCCGGTCCCGCCATGGAGGCGCGTGCCGACCGGCACTTGATTTCGTGATCCATCGCGCCGGTCTTGCCCAAGGCGTCGGAGACCAAGCCGGTGGAAAGGGCCATGAACCGCTCCCTGACGGCACGGCGAGAACGTCCCGCCCCTGCAGGGTGCGAGTGCTCCGAACGCCTGCTGGCCATGCTGCCTCGCACGGGTCAGACGGCCGCTGGCTGGGCGGCGCCCTGCACCATCATCACTTGGGCCGGATTGATTGCCCCGTGCTGCCCCTTGTTGGCCGTTATGGCGAAGGCCTCTCGAACGGACTCGATCCCCGGAAGGCAGTGCGTCAGCATCGGGCCCAGGCGGATGCGGCCCGATGCGACCAAGCTTGCTGTGTGCTCCAGGTGGGCGAGCGTGCTGATGTCGGGGAAGAGCAGGCGCAGGCTCCGCTCGCGGAGGCCATCGACGTCAACCTTAAGCGGGCGCCCGAACCACGAGACCACCACGAGCTTGCCGCCGGACCGCACTGCTTGCATCGCTTGTTCCAACGTCTTGGATCCTGCAAGGCCTTGGCGCGGGCTTCCCCCCGCGCACTCAAACACGACGTCGGCGCCGTTGCCGCCTGTCGCGTCCCGAATCGTCTCAACCGGATCCTCTTCGGTCGCGTTAATGGCCGAGTCGGCCCCGAGCTCTCGGGAAACGGCACAGGCTTCCTCCCGCACGTCCACGGTCAGGATCCTGCCTGCTCCGGCCGTCCGCGCCGCCTGCATGCACTCAAGTCCCATGCTTCCTTGCCCAAAGACCGCGACGGACTCGCCCAGCCGAATGCCTGCGGTGTCGACGGCAGCGAGGCTGTCGCTTAGGGACTGCAGGCAAGCGCCCTCGCGGTCACTGATCCGAGAATCGACCTCGACAAGGGCAATCTCGGGCACCAGGGCCCGTTCGGAGAAGCAGCCGGGCAGCTGGAAGCCGATGATCGGGCCGGCTCTGCATGTCTCGGCCCTTCCGGAGAGGCAAAGCGGGCACTTCTGGCAAGGCAGCTTTGCTCTGGCTGCCACCCGCATTCCCGGGCGGAAGCGCGAACGGGCGGGGCTCTCGAGGACTCGTGCACAGAATTCGTGCCCGAACAGCTGCAAGGGAGCCTCGTCGGCGAGACGCCTCTTGATCTCGTGATATGCGAGTGTCGGCACGCCGAAAGCCAGCTGCGCCTCGGTCACGCTGGGTTGGACGCAAAGGATCTCTACGAGTACGTGGCCGGGCCGCAGCGCCGGCTCGGGCACCTCGTCGAGGCGCATGTCCCCAAATCCGTAGAACCTCCAAGCTCTCATGGCCCGACTGCCGCCGTATCGCAGGCAGTGTACCCCACCGCCCGATCGTACTTGCGAACCGAGACGCAGTGCGGTGCGGCAAGGCTGCCACAGTCGAGAGCAAGGAGCATAGCTGCTCCGTGCCACACGCACTCGGACGAACGTACCGCGAGCGGATCGACCTGATCCGGCTAGCGGCCATGATCCTGACCGAGCGATCGGCGGAGCGCCGGTTCGAGCCAACGCTCTGGCAGGGCGAGCGCTACTGCGCTGATCGCGCCACCGCGCGCACGTGAGAGGCCGACCCGCAGGCCGATGCCCTACTGGTGCGCGGAGTGTTGTTCCTACTCCAGAATTCGGCTAGGCGCGGCCAACGCTCGCTCGAATTGAACGCTGCGCAAGTGGGCCATTGCCATCTACTATGTTCCTGCCGAGCCTGAGAGAGCGTCTCCAGTATGGAGGTCTACCGCGATGTTGGAGTCCTGGAATTCGGCTTGGTTCGTTTTCGTGTGCATCCGCGAAGCGTCGGTGACGGAGGCGGCTGGCCGGTTCGAGGGATCGGTGGAAGCCGACGATACGCATGTAGGCGGACCCTAGCGGGACACGGGGGCCGTTGCGCGAGGGGCCCAGGATGTGAGGACTCTTACATGGCGGAGGCTGCGGTAGTACGGGACCGGGCCACGAGGCGTCCTTCCGGGCGGGCGGTCCGGTCGAACGATTCTGGGACGGTCCGAGCCATCGAAACGTGCGCAGGCTTCGAGATACGGGATCGAGTCGTTCTGCTCCATGCTCAATCGGAAGCCCAGGGGAACGTTTTTCAAGCCGAACCCGCAGTACCTCGTCCGCGAGATCCGGGAGATCACGTGCAATCCCAGGGTCTTCGCCCCTAGGACGCTCGCGGACATGCACGACGGGGTTGCCCGGCTGGTATGGCGCGGGCCGCGGTTCCACGACCGGACCGCAGACTACGGGCTGCTGAGCGGGGCGAAGGGGTAGCGAGCCTACGGAAGTATTCCCCCAGATCTGAGGGTCTCTTGGTAGTCCTCTTTCGAGACGTAGCAGCGGGCTAGTCCGATGGCTTGCCGCATGGAGGTATGAATCTGCCTGCGGATGTAGTCGTTCCCTGTATTCTGACTGTATTCTGACCACGCCGGATTCCGAAAGAACCCACATTGGCTCCGTTAATTCGCACGATGGCTATAAGGTGTTTTCGACCAGGCCTAATTTCCGCCCCCAGCTTGCCTGCCATCCTGCGTGCAGACCCTTCGGTGAGGAGGCTACGCTTTATTTTGGACAATGTACTTACGGAGGACTTGAAGCTGCCGGGCCGCGCTCGGAATCAAGTCTTGCTCTTCCCTAAGAATATCGAGTGTGTCGAGGATCTCTGCTACGAGCGATTGGAAGGCGTCATCGCGATCCGTCCCAGACATCGCAATGTTACCTTCGCGAAACGATGCCTCGAAGTTCCCCATTCCGATTCGTGTGATCTTCACAGTGAATGGTCGCCGGATGCGGTACGTTCCCTCCCCCAAGTCGTCAATCCATACCTCTTCGCCCGGCGAGAAGATATCCGATGTGGCAGTCTCGGGCGGTCGGGTTGGCACGGGCGCTGTCGGAACGCGCACTGTTTCAGGCTAACACCCGTCCGACGGCATCATCCCTCCAAAGCGAACTCTCCGGACTTCGTGGGCTACTTCTTCCGGCATTGGAAACGACTCGCAGAACCAATCTACCCCAATGTAGCCGTGCGATGTCCCCCATCTCCAAGATTCGTCTAGTGAGCTGAGTCGGTAGTTGCCGTCCCGCTTGAATCCAAACTCTAGCTTGTTCGCTATGAAGCGCCCACGCACCGAGAATACTAGATGGCACTCAGCTGGAGTTCGCCAAGAGACCACGACATATAGGGGTCGATGTTCCCTTACACGC
>JAPPMC010000201.1 GCA_028819235.1 Bryobacterales bacterium | reverse complement strand
CTCTCAACCGTCGCTCAGACATCGCCCGATCCATTTAACATTGAAAGCCCCTGCCGCCGCCGGTACCTGGACCAGGAAGTGCAGTCAGGACCAGCTTGCGGTAGGCGGCCCGGATCGGCTCAATCACGGAGCCCATGCGTGCGAACGGCCCGTGCGCGCCGGGTATGGGCAGCTCTCTCACACCGGACGCCAGCACCCAGTCCCGGGGCCTAGGGATAGGAACGGTGGGACTGACTGGGGAGAGGAGCCAGTCGACCGGCCGCCCTGCGGTCGCGAACCTGTCCAAAACCGGGTGCACTTCGCCATCGGGAAGCGACCCGAAGACGCGAAGCCAAGCTTCGGGGGCAGCCCGGACCACCGCCCGCACCAAAGCCTCCGAACCCGCGACCGGAAGGCTGTCCGCGTTTACGGTGACGTCCGCCAAGACAAAGTCATGCCCACCGTTCTGTCGTGACAGGTAGGAGGTCGCATCGGCGACGTGGATGCGAAGCCTGCCGACGCGCTCGTAGTGCGCGACCAGCGGGTGGGATTCGCGGGCCATTGTGGCCATGGCAGGATCCGCTTCGACAGCATCGAGCGACAGCCCGGGGAATTCATGGAGCAGGCCGACTGCCCCGCAGCCACCGCCCAAACCCAGCATGACTCCGCGTCCGGCGGGGTGCCGCTGGCCGGCCAATAGCCAAGCCAGCTGATAGCGGGTCTCGATGACGGGCCCAGGCCCGCGGGCCGTCACGCCGGGGACGGAACTTGCGGGAGGGCGCAGCAGCGACGCCCCCTGCAGCACGCCGCCGATCGTGAATCGACGGGTGCTAGCGGTGTCGACAACCCCAACCGGCCCGAACTTCCCGGCGCGCTCAAGACGAACGGTAGGCATCAGGCTCAGGCTCCGACCCCGCTGGTGCTGCCAAGCCGGAACTGGTCCCCTAGGTACACCCTGCGCACCTCCGGGTCGGACTCCAGCTCGCCGGGCGATCCCGATCGGAAGACCTCGCCATTGTGGATTATCAGGGCCCGGTCGGTGATCGCCAAGGTCTCGCGCACGTTATGGTCGGTGATGACGATACCAATTCCCCGCATCCGCAGCCTCCGCACAATCCCCTGGAGCTCGATGACCTGCTTGGGGTCGATTCCCGAGAAGGGCTCGTCAAGCAGCAGGAAGCACGGCGACAGGACCAGAGATCGGGCAATCTCCACACGCCGCCTCTCGCCGCCGGACAGCTGATAGCCGAGACTGTGGCGCACCGTGTCCAGCCCAAACTGCGCGATCAGGTCGTTCAGGCGCTCGCGACGCTCGGCTCGCACAAGAGGCAGGGTCTGAAGGACGGCGAGGATGTTCTCTTCGGCCGTCAGCTTGCGGAAGACGGACGCGTCCTGAGGCAGGTAGCTGATGCCGAGGCGCGCTCGCTGGTACATCGGCATGTCCGTGATGTCGGCCGAGTCCGCGAACACCCGCCCGGTGTCGGGCCGGACTAGGCCGACCATCATGTTGAACGAGGTAGTCTTCCCGGCGCCGTTCGGGCCTAGCAGCCCGACCGTCTCCCCCCGGCGCACGGTTAGACTGAAGTCCCGGACGACGGTCCGGCCCCGAAAGCTCTTGGTCAGCCGCTCCGTGCGCAGGCAATCTATCACGCAAACGACACCGGGCCTCCGCTGGCCGCAGGATTAGGGGAGGGGGCGCTGCGTATAGGCGCGATCGCCATCGCGCCCCAAAAGGAGCAGACTAGCATCCAAGGGGCGGTACGTCAAACTGCCGCTTTCCGACCTCGTGCCGTCAGCAGCCACGATTCGCGCCGGCTGGCCGGTCAGAATGATCTCCGACCGGGCCGCCCCGAACTCCGCCTTGTCGCCGAATCCGCGCGTCCCGGAGCCGTCGGGAGGGTCGGCGATGCGAACGGTACCTTCAGCCACCGCATCCATGCCGGATCCCTCTCCAGTCCCCAGAGCCGTTGTCAGCATATCTGCCAAAACGAGCATCGTTGCCCTTCGAAACTCCACCGAGCCGGTGAAGCGCGCTGCGCCAGTGCTTCCCTCGTAGACCATTCTGTCGGCGCGCACTCGGGTGCGCGGGCCTGACTCTCTGTCTTCGTCAGGGGCTTCCGCCCAGTCACCGGCGACTCCCGCCTGTGCGGTGACGCGCCCTGTCCGCTGGCTGATCTGGATCGTCCCGGCGTCAAGGCGGCTCCCCGACTGCCAGAGCCGGGCGCCCTTGAGGTACTGGACCAAGCCCGGGCCGGGGTCCGAGACGAGCCTCCCTGCGGCGAAGAACAGGGGGGCGTCGCCCGAAAACAGGCTCGGTGCTTCGGGGCCTGCCGACTCGCCGGAGGTTGGTCCGACCGATCCTGTGACGGAGCCCTCAGCCTGCAGCTTTCCGCTGTCTCTGTCAACCGAGATCGTCTGTGCGGACAGGGTTGTTCCGGCGCGGACCACCGTTGCTCCACCTTCAAGATTGAGGACACCGCCGGTCGGCTCGAAACGCGCCCTCGAGGCGCTCCCGCGGGTGTCCGGATCTTCGAATCGGAAGCCCCCCCGCTGCTTCAGTGACTCGATACCGGCGGTCTCGGGATCCAGCTGCGCCTCCAGAGTCTCGCTCCAGGTCCTGAGCATTCCGCCGCGCGAGTCCCCGGACGGCTGCTCCAACGCAACCCTCCCCGCAGCTGCCAGCGATCGCGGCCGGCCCGATTCGTGCAGCAGCAATTCGATATGGTCGGCGTCAAGCGTTCCGGTCGGCCCGGAAGTGTCTGCCGGACCGTGCCGCAACGAGCCTCTTGCCAAGGTCTCCACGCGCTGCACCTGCTGGGACAGTGGGGAAAAGTGCAGCCGCAGGACCTCCGACTCCAGAGTGGATCGGAGGCCCGCTTGGTCGGGCATGAGAGTGGCGCTCGCGTCGTCCCGGGCCGATACGGACCGCAGCGACGTTCCCGGCTGGTCGGCCACCGGGCCGAACCGCAGCAGCAGAACGCCTGAGCTCACGTCGAGTTGCTGGCCGCCCTCTTCCGCCTTGAAACTAACCTCCCCCCGTCCCTCGACCCTCACGAGTGCCCCTTGCTCGTCAAGATCTGCCTGCATGCTGGCCGCTGCAAAACGGGCCGTTCGGTCGGGACGGACCTCGCCGGCCGTGGCCTCAGTCCCGTCAACACGCCGCAGCCGGCCGGACTTGAGCCGCAGGACGGCCGAGGAACAGTGCAGCCACACCGGCCCCCGGTCGATCCTGGCTCCGCCTGAGAGTTCAACCCGGTCCCCCTTGTCCAAGTAGCGCAGCGCCCCGGCGGTGATCGTGGAACGGGATGCGGCCGATCCATGCGCATCCTGCAGGATGCGCACATTTGACAGCAACTCCAGCCTGCCGCTCCCGGCGTCGTATACCGCCCCCACCGAACTGCCGGAGCCGCCTGCAAAGCGGTACTCCAACCCCCGGTCGGTCCTGGCGCTGCTCTCGTCGGGCCGGAATGTCACCCCGCTGGTCACGACGACGGCCGACGGCGGGCGCCCGGCGTCCACTGGTACTCCGATTGAGATCGTCGTCTCGCCCTCACTGAACAGCTCGCCGGTTGCGAGCAGTCGCATAGCGCGGCTCTCGACACGGTCGAACGCCTCCTCGCCCTCGCGATGAATCCGCAGCAACACCCCCGTGAGGTCTGCGCCCGTGCCGCGCGCCGCTTGCGCGAAATCATCCGCGGAGACTTCGATGCGCGTCGCATCGCCGCTGGTCTGCGACCAATTCCAGCTCTGCGACTGCGCCTGGATGTCCTCGGGCAGGACAGGCAAGCTCGGCGCGCGACGCCGCTCGGGATCCAGCCTGGACGCGGCGAAATCATGGCCCACGAGCGCCAGCAATGCCAGCGCGGCCAGTGGCAGCAGCCATTGCAGCGTCCGCCGCAAGTGATTCGATGATATCAGCAGGCTTCCGACTCAGCCTGCGGAAAACGGAGTCCGGGCGCTCAATCGGCAGTCCGGGGCAGCGCGAATGCCACGTAGCTGCCGCCCACGATGCCTCCCGTCTTGCCGCCGCCGGCGGCGATCGCCACGAACTGCCGCCCGTTGATCTGATACACCGCCGGCGTCGCATTCCCCCCTGCAGGAAGTGTTGTATCCCACAGCAATTGGCCGGTCCGCTTATCGAACGCACGGAACTTTCGGTCTCTCGCTGTCGCCCCGATGAAGAGCAGCCCGCTCCCTGTGATCACCGGCCCGCCGTAATTCTCGGTCCCCGTCCCGGTCAGGCCTTGCTCCGCCAGTTCCGGATACTCACCCAACGGCACGGTCCACTCGATCTCGCCGGTGTCCAGATTGACCGCGTTCAGCGTGCCCCAGGGGGGAGAGATGGCGGGATACCCGTCCGGGTCCAGAAAGCGGTTGTAGCCGTCGTGGGTGAACGGCCCGGCCAGTCGTCCGGCAGCGGCGGTGTCGATCGCCGGCCCGGCATCCCCCTGCAGCACGAAGCGCGCGATGGCCCGCACGGCAACGTCGGATAGGTTCGGGAATGCAGGCATGCGCCCTGTGCCGCCCGTGGCGATCTCGCTAAACCGATCCGCCGACATCTCCATGCCGGTCAGGGCTGGGAAAGCGGGCGGCGTCCCGCTCAGGTCGTCCAGATGGCAGGCGGCGCAATTGCGCTGGTACAGGCGCTTGCCGTTCACCGTACCGCCGCCCGACGCGCGCTCCACCAACCGGTGGATCCAGGCCATCTCGTTGACATTGACGTAGAGCAGGCCCGTCTCCGGGTCAAACGCCTGGCCACCCCATTCCGCCCCTCCGTCGAATCCCGGAAAGACGATGGTCCCCTGCAGGCTCATCGGCGTGAAGATCCCATCGCTCCGGACTTGGCGGAAGCGCCTCAGGACGGCCTCGCGCGCCTCCGGCGTGCGAGAGGTCAGCTGCTCTTCGGTGAGGCGTTGCCGTCCCAAGGCGGGCGGCTTCTCGGGCAGCACCTGCCGGGGCGACAAGCGCTCGCCGGGGACGTCGGACGCCGCGACTGGGAACTCCCGCAGCGGAAAGAGCGACTCGCCGGTCTCGCGGTCGAAGACGTAGACCTGGCTCGTCTTTGTGCATAGGGCAACCGCGTCGACCAGCCGGCCGCCGCGCCGGACGGTCACCAGCACGGGAGGAGCCGGGATGTCCATGTCCCAGATGTCATGCCTCACGAACTGGTAGTGCCAGACGAGTTCCCCGGACTCGGCGTCAAGGCACAGCAGGGAGTTCGCATAGAGGTTGTCGCCGTGCCGGTCCCCTCCCCAGAAGTCGAATGCGGCCGAGCCGGTGCCTGCGAAGACCAATCCCCGCTCCACGTCCAAGGCCATGCCGGCCCAGGAATTGGCGCCGCCTTGGCGCTGCCATGCATCCTCCGGCCAGGTCTCGTAGCCCGGCTCGCCGGGATGGGGAATGGTGTGGAAGCTCCACCGAAGCTCTCCCGTGGCCGCGTCGAAGGCGCGGATATCGCCGGGCGCGCTGGGCATGGACTCGCTGACCACGCTCCCGACGATAAGCATGTCCTTGTACACGACTCCTGGCGTGCGCAAGCTGACCGACAGACGTTCGGCGTCGGGCCGCAAGCCCTTGCGGAGGTCGATCGCACCTCCCTCGCCGAAGCTCTCGACCGGCCGGCCCGTTCCGGCGTCCAGCGCATACAGCAGGTGGTCAACTCCGGTGTACAACCTGCGATCGCTGCCGTCGGCCCAGTACATGAAGCCGCGATTCTGGATGCGGCCCTCGAATGGCTCGCCCCGCAACAGGGGCCGACGCGACCAGATCTCATCCCCGTTCGCCGCGTCCAGGGCAAACACGCGCCCGTTCGGACTCAGCCCGTACAGCACGCCATCCACGACCAGGGGATTGACCTGTATCTGCGAGCCGGGGAACTCTTCTCCCGTGTCGTACCGCCAAGCAACGTCGAGGCTGGCAACATTTCCTGGATGGATCTGCGACAGGCGCGAGTATCGCAACTGGTCCGGCCCGCCGCCGTATACGCTCCAACCGTCGTAGCCCGTCTGCGGGGCTCGCCGGACTTCTTGGCAGCCGGCCAGAACGGCTACCGCGGCGACCAAGGCTACGCGGAGCATTGCGGCCCATTCTATCGCCCGTCTGCGGGGCTGCGGCAGGCTCTCCTCAGTGGCAGTAATGGATGCGGGAAGCGCCCCCTAGCGGGGGCTCCCCACGCCCGCTGAGAGGCCGAAGGCGGGATCGCGCGGGGCTGTCCCGATGGACCTTGGTCGCGCAGGATCAGTCGCCGGCCAACACCGATTCGGCGTACAGCAGTTCGCCTGTCCGGCCGTCGTGGTATCGGAAGACGACCTGAGGCCTCGGATAGGCCACCCACCGCACGCCGTCCCGCCGGGTCGGCGTCCGGATCGCATTGTTCACCTGCACGACGCAGTAGACCGGCTTGTGTCTAGGGCTGGCCTCATCCAAGAAGTACGTCGACCAGCGAATCTCGCACTCCCTGCCGCGGGACGCGAACCTGCCGTTCGGGGGGCGTCCGCCCTCTGAGGAGACCGGATGGTTGCCCGAGTTGTGAGGCGCTGACGCAAACTCCCAGACCGAGTCCGTGATCTTGATGGCGAAGCTGTTGTGCAAGTCTCCCGTGAGCACGAAGACTGGGCGCCCAAGCAGGTCCCAGAACTCGATCAGTTCCTCACGCTCCCTGGGGACCGCCGTCCAGGCCTCGTCCTTATTTGCCCCGCCCGCCCCCGGCCCGACGTGGGGAACCATGAAGTTCACCGACGACACCACGAAGAAGAAGTCGGCATCGCTGGTGCGCATCCCGTCCATCAGCCAGCGCTTCTGCCGGGCTCCCAGCATGGACACTCCCTGCTTCCACGGGTCATCCTTGTCGTGCACCTGGCGGTGGGAACGGGTGTCCAGCATGAAGAACTCGGCGTTGGCCACCCGGAACTGGTAGTACGAGGTGCGCCCTATTGAGTAGGACGCGTCGCCTGTAGCCGTGGCGGGTGGCCGGATGCGCAGCCGATGACTGTCGATCCGCTCCTCGATCTCGTAGACTCCGGCGTTGGGGTCGCCGCCCTCGCGGTCCAGGTGGTTGATGTCTTCCCGGCGCAGGTAGTTGACGCCAGCTGTCGGCGTGCCCCAGTGGACGTGGAGGTTGGAGGCCTCGCCCAAGGCCAGCCCCTCGAAGTCCGCATCCTCGTCTTGCAAGACATTGCTTCCAGCCTCGAGGCGCGCCCGTCCGAAATGGATCGCCTGGCTATCCGCGACGGGATTGCTCCAGCCGAGGTAGTCGTACCAGGCCCGCACGCCGATGTCGCGGAATACTGCCCTGCGGCTGCGCAGCCCGACCGATCCCGCACCGATCACGTCGCCGAGGATTTCGTGATCGTCGAAGGTGAAGAACGACGGCACTTCCTTGTGCCACCGCGCCATGGCCAATCCGCGTTCCAGATAGATCTTGTAGTTCTCCCAAACACCGGCGATTGTCGGGGCGATGCGGAGGATTCGCGGCAGCCGGACAGCGCCAACTTCGGCAGCCGCCCTCCAGCGCTCAGGGGGATAGTCCCGCCGCTCCTCATACAACCAATCCCCGTTTTGGATCGCAAAGTGCACCTTGTCCTTGAGCCGCTCGAGCATCGTGGCAAACGCGGGAAGGTCCCGGTCAGCTGACTGGTTGTTCCCGCAGCCGAACTCGAAGCTGAAGTTGAACAGTCCCTCGGGGTTGTGCTCGGCGTCCCGGAAGTCCGCGGGGTGAGGCAGCGTCCTGAAGGAATGCACGCCGGACTGCGGCTGGACGGCTCCGGGCACGACAAGCTTGTAGTGGTACTTGGTGTCCGGCTCGAGTCCTCGGATCTGGACCCAGCCAGTGCTGTCGTGCTCTAGGCTGGGCTTGGCTACCTCCGAGAGACTGTCCAGCGCCTGAGGCTCGGTGCCGTATGCGACCCGAAACGGCTTCTCGCCGTTCGTTCGGGCCCAGACCCCGACGCCGTGGGCGCCGAGGCGGCCGAGAATCGGGCCGTGAGTGATCCAAAGGGTCTCCTGGCCCGGCGCCCGCGGCTGCAGCGCCAGGCCGGTAAGCAGCAGGAGAAGAGGTGGTCGGATTATCGTGTGCATCGGGCATGGGGGCGGCTCCCGTCGCGCTTTCCCGTGTGACGGTGGCGCGACTGCTCTCGCCGGTCCCGGTGCTATCGTAATGCGTTCATGCGAGACCCTAAGACCTTCCGCAGCAGGGCTTGGTTCCATGGCGACCAGTACGAGCACCTCTCCCGCCGGGCCTGGCTTCGGTCGGAGGGCCTCACCGATTCGGCCTTCGACGGACGCCCCATCATCGGGATCTGCAACTCATGGTCGGAGCTGACCAATTGCAACGCGCACCTGCGCCAGGTCGCTGAGGCGGTCAAGCGTGGGGTTTGGGCTGCCGGCGGCATTCCGCTCGAGTTCCCGACCATCTCGCTGGGCGAGATGTTCATGAAGCCGACGACCATGCTGTTCCGCAACCTGATGTCGATGGACGTCGAGGAGTCCATCACCGCGAACCCGATCGACGGCGTCGTCCTGCTGTGCGGGTGCGACAAGACCACGCCGGCCCAGCTGATGGGAGCAGCTTCCGCGAACATCCCTTCGATCATGGTGACTGGGGGGCCGATGCTGTCCGGCCGCTGGCAGGAGCAGGAGCTGGGCTCCGGCACGGACGGCCGGAAACTTTTCGAAGCCCTGCGGGCAGGGCGGATCGGGGAGGAGCAATGGGCTGAGCTTGAGGGCTGCATCGCCCGCAGCGCAGGGCACTGCACGGTCATGGGTACGGCCTCGACGATGGCTTCGATGGCCGAATCCCTCGGAATGATGCTCTCGGGCGGCGCGGCTATCCCGGCGGTCGACTCCCGGCGCTACCAGTTCGCGGAGAAGAGCGGGCGGCGCATTGTGGAGATGGTCCGCGAAGACCTGACGCCGTCACGCATCCTGACGCGTGAGGCGTTCGAGAACGCGATTCGCACGGACATGGCCATCGGAGGCTCCACGAACGCCGTCGTGCACTTGCTGGCAATCGCCGGAAGGGCCGGAATCCGGCTGACCTTGAACGACTTTGACCGCCTCTCTCGCGAGACGCCCTATATCGTTGACGTGAAACCGTCGGGGCGATACCTGATGGAGGATTTCTACTATGCCGGGGGCCTGCCCAGCGCGATGAGGGAACTGCAGCCGCTACTGCACGGGGATGCCCGGACCGTGAGTGGGCGGACGCTGGCCGAGGATCTCTCAGGCGTCGAAGTCCCGAACCGGAAGCTCGTCCGCCCGCTGGACGAACCGCTGAACCGAGAGGGGGGCACGGCGATCCTGTACGGCAATCTGGCTCCGGACGGTGCGGTCATCAAGCAGACGGCCGCGTCGCCGCACCTGCTGCGCCATCGCGGAAAGGCGCTCGTCTTCGACCGGTACGAGACGCTACGCGCGCGGATCGACGACGACCTCGATGTGGACGAGAACACCGTTCTGGTGCTGCAGAATGCAGGGCCTCAGGGCGGGCCGGGCTTTCCCGAGTGGGGGCACCTGCCCATCCCGGCCAAGCTGTTGCGCGCCGGTATCAACGACATCGTGCGCGTGTCCGACGCGCGAATGAGCGGGACGAGCTTCGGGACGGACGTGCTGCACGTGTCCCCGGAATCGGCCGTGGGCGGCCCGCTTGCGGCAGTGCGCACCGGCGACGAGATCGAGCTCGACGTCCCGGCGCGCCGCATCGACCTGCGAGTCGGGCCGCGCGAGATTGAACGCAGGCTGGCCGGACGCAGGGCCCAAGCGCCGCACTACCGGCGGGGCTACGGGAGGCTCTTCCTCGATCAGGTCACCCAAGCCCACCTCGGCTGCGACTTCCGTTTCCTCGCGCCCGAGGGGGCGGCGGCCGACGGTTCCGATTCCGTCAATTGACCCACACCGGGCTCGACCATCCCTCGTTGCCGTCCAACTGCTCCATTCGCAGGTAGTAGTAGTCTCCCGGGCGAGGCTGCTCACGGTCTTCGAAGTCGAAGTCGATGTCCATCGGCCCGTTCTCCCGGACCATTTCAAACTCGACTTGAAAGCGCGCTTCGATTCCCATCTTCTCCAAGTAGCTATGGGAAAAGGGCTTCTCGCCGCGGGTGGCTAGGCGCGCGAATCCCTCGCGTTCAAGATCCGCCAGCGGCAGCGCAAGCTCAATGCTGCCCAAGTGCGGATCATCGAGGAGAAAGGCGAGCGACCCTTCAGCGCCGTCCAACCTCAAGAGCATGCCGTCGCGGTCGTTGGATGTGGCCGCCGAGCGCCAGCGAATGGCGCCCTCGTCCTGATGCATCTCCTCGAATTGCTGGTCCCGGTGAAGGAAGCGCACCAAGCGCAGCGCTCCCGACTCGACCGAGATCTTTCCGGAGCCCATTCCGACGTTGGCCCGGCGCTGATAGATGTTGTCGCCCCAAGTGACCCGAACCAAGGGGCCTGGCTGCCGCGACGGATGCCGGGCGTGGATCACGCGCCCGTTCTTGACCAGCTCAACGCGCGTCAATGGCGCAGTGCCCGAGACGCGCGCCCGGATTCGGGCGGTCTCGGCGTGAGAAGCGGGGACTTCGCCGCCCATCGGCTCGCCGTTCAGGCTGAAATCCATCGATACGCGCTGGTTGCCGGTCACGCCGAAAGTCCGGCGCTGGTACAGGCCTTCCCAAATCGCGTCACGTGTCCTCTCCAGTGCGAACACCCCCGTGAGCGGGTTGCTCATGGTGTAGATCAGTCCCGGGTATGAGTTCCCGAATCCCACCGTGTGGTTGTCTGCTGAGGCAGTCGCGCCCAGCCGCAATCCGGCGTCGAGGTGCCGCTGCCACGACTCCTCGAAGACGCCGTGAACGGACGCGATCTCAAAGCTGCGCTCCACGCGCGGATCCGTGCGGTGTTCCCAGTTGGGCGGGCCGCCGCCGATATGGGGGATCACCATTGCAGGCACGCGGGCACGCTCCAGCACCTGCATCATCACGCCCACGTCCGCCCGGTTCTTGGAAGGATCGATCTCCATCGTGGTCGGGGGGGCGTCGCCGTTGTAGATCACGTTGTGGTGCCCGCCAAGCCTCGTCCCTACGCTGTACTCGTAGCCCGGAATCGTGACAAAGCCCTTCCAGCCGTTCATCCGTCGGTTGGCGCGCAGGAGATCCGGCCAGTTGTTGCGCGGATCACGGAACTTGTCGAAGTGGTACGAGGGTCCGGTGACTCCGAGCGGCATGTGGTGCGGGGTCAGGGCCCCGAAATCTAGCAGGCCGCTGCGCCGTGCATGCAGGTAAAGCTCCTCGTTGACGCCTCGGCCATCGTGAAGATAGGTGTGCTGGTGCAGGTCCCCGTAGTACACTCTGCGGTCCAAGTGCTCCTCCACGCGGATCGGATTGCTGACCCCGTGCAGGGAGCCGCCCTTGCTGCGCACGGGCACGCGATGAACGCCGGGCTGGCTGGCCACTACGTTGGAAGCCACGTAGTGCATAAGTTCGGGATCGTACTCGAACGGACTTACGGCAAGGCCTGTCTCCCCGATGACAAACTCCTGCCCCTGATGGTCTTCAGCCAAGGATTCCCAATCGTCAGTCGGGAGCAACGCGAGGCTGAAGCTCTCGCCCACGCTGGCGTATGCGGGTCCAACCACGCGCAGTTTGGTGGCTCGCCCACCCAGCACCTTGAGGAATGCGTCTCCGCCGTAGTCCCTTGGCCGTCCGTCCTCCCCGGCGATCACGATGCGGAAGTTGAACAGGTTCTCGGCGTAGTGCTGCATGCGAACGCCCCGGGCTCCGCCCAAGTCGAGTTGGACCCTGGTGCCCGGGGTCAGCGTTCCGGACTCAAGCAGCGCTCCGACTGTCTTGCGATAGGGGAAGACGTTGGGATTGTTCCGCTGCACCGAATTGGAGTGCACGACCCTCTTCCATTTCGCTAGCGGAGCACTGGTCTCCAGCGCAAAGTAGGCGGGCGCATCCGGATCGTCCACTTGGAACTGCTCCACATCGCTCGTGAAGTGCTTCCACACTTCCAGACTCTCGCCGGCACGCACGCCGCTGTCCCCGACGGTGTATTCGACCCGGACCCGGTGCCGTTCCCCCGCCCGAGCGACCGGAGAGGTCAGCAGCCGCACCGTGCCCTCGAGCGGAAACCCTGGGGGCATGTAGGCGCCGGGTCTGTACTCGACACGACCGGCAGCAGCGTCGCGGCCGGAAGGATCGGCTGCCGCACCGGCGCAACTCCAAGAGGCGGCCAGCGCAACCAAGCTGGCCGCGGCAAGCGCAATGACATGGTCCTTCATGGCTGGGGCGATTGTAGCGAAGGGCTTCGCGGGCCTCGGCTATCCTGTGGCCATGCGACTGTTGGGAGCGCTCTCTCTCGCCGCGGCGGGTCTGCTGCAGGCTTCGGACGTCGGGCGCGCCCCGCTGGTGTTTCGAGAGGACTGGACTGCGAGCCCGCCCTCCATACCGCTCACCCAGAGGGATGTCGCCAATCCGGACCTGAGTGTCGCGGTCCACGGACCAGGACCGCCGCTGGTCAAGAAGAGCTTCCACGACGCCCGGGAGTGGGATCCGCACTACGTCTGGTCCGGCCTGTCCCGAACGGCTTGGGCCGTCAGCCTCTCGCTGAAGGACGGAGGGCTGCTGGACCTGACGGGCACGGCCACTGTGCGCTGGCGCAGCCGACAGTCCGGATTCCGGGCTCTGCGTACGGTGGTCGGCTTGGCCGACGGCAGTTGGCTGGTAAGCGAACACTCGGATCCGGCCTCGGACCAGTGGCGAGTGAGCGAGCTGGCCTTCACCAGCACGCGATGGCGCAGGCTGGACATCCGGACTGTCACCGAGGGGCCTTGGGAGCCCGAGCCCAACCTCAAGCAGGTGCGCTCGGTCGGCTTTAGCGACCTGATGCCCGGGGGGCGCAGCCAGGCATGCTCGCGGATCGACTGGATTGAAGTCTATGGCCAACGAGTGCCGACCGGACCGATGCAGGTCTTCCTGCTTTCCGGCCAGTCCAACATGGTTGGCTGGGGCAACAGCCTCGAACTGGACAGCGTGTCGCGCTTCGGCCATGACGGCCGCCTCGCCATGTTCGAGAACGGCGCGTGGATTCCGCTGCGGCCGTTCCGGGCCCCTTCGGCCAGGCAGCGCGACGGATGGAACATTACCGAGTTCACGTTCGGACCCGAAATCGCCTTCGCCCGGGCTGTCTCGCGCGCTTGGCCCGGACGCCGCATTGGCATCGTGAAGCAGGCCGTCGGCGGCACGGGGATCATGGCTTGGGCGCCGCGCTGGAATAGGCAAGATGCTGAGATTACAGGCGATGCCTCCAAGGGCCCTCTGTACAAGGAATTGCTGTCGAAGGCAAGGGCGGCCCTAGCCGCAGAAGATGCTCAACTGCGGGCCTTCATCTGGCTTCAGGGCGGAAAGGACATGCGAGACCTGCGGGCTTCAGGGCGCTACGCGGAGAACCTTGACCGGCTTGTGAACGCCCTGCGTGAAGATCTGGACCATCCGTCCTTGCCGGCGCTCGTCGGCACGTATCGTACAGGCGAGCTGGCGGACAGTCTGGAGGGCATCCAGCCGGACCAAGTCCCTGTCGCACAAGGGCGGCCGGGGGCCTTCGACGTGCTGCTGGCGCAGACGAACGTGGGCAAGAGAATCGCGAATGCCGCCGCGGTTGTTCTGCGGGACTTGCCGCGCCACGAGGGCAACATCCATGCCAACACGGACGGGATGGTGCAGGCAGGCGAGGCATTTGCGCGAGTATTTCTGGAGCGCTTCTCCGGCGACCGCTGATCCCCAGCAGCAGCGGACGAGCCGAGGCAGGCCCGCCGAGAACGGGAATTCGCACGCCCTGACGATTCCTTACCCGTCGCAGTCCATGACGCCCTCCGCGGACGTGAGAGGTCGGTAAGCCGACGCTCCTTGCCCGACGAAAGCGGACTCCCCGCCGGCCGGGTCCCGTCCTGTTTTCCGCCGAGCCCATTCCACGCCGAATCTGCGAGCATGCGGTTCCGAATAGGCCCTAGGCGTCCCTTAGGCGCGCCACCCGGACACGCACGAAGCCGCTCTGCTCAGCCCCCAGCCGATCCCCGATCGGATACAATCATCCGCGAACGCTTGCGGCGATGCTTCGCTGCGCCCATGCGCGATACGCCGGGCACTGTAGCGGAATGAGAGACTCGGAGTCACGGTGGCAGCGCGGGCTACCCCGCCGAAAGGCCCTGGTCGGCCTGGCTACGTTTCTGACAGGATCGCGCCGGATAGGGGCCCAGCTCGACCCGTACAGGCTGCGCGACCGAGTCCCGGGGCTAGACGAGATGCGCGACGTCTTCGATTTTGAAGATGTTGCCTTCGAGAAGCTGGATCGCGCGACCTTTAACTACACCGCCCGCGGTGGCGGCAGCGAATTCACCCTGCGCCGGAACCGAGAGGCCTTTCAGTGGGCCAAGCTCGTCCTACGCGGAGTGGGCGACGGGACGGCCCCGGATGCGGCGACGAGCGTGCTTGGCACCCCTATGGCGTTTCCGCTGATGCTGGCGCCGTCAGCAGCACACGGTGCCTTGCACCCCGACATGGAGGCCGCAACCTACGAGGGCTGCCGGAGTGCCGCCGAGACCCCGATGATCGTCAGCCACGTGTCGAGCATGCCGTTTCCCGACATCGCCAAGGCCGACGGCGGACCGCTGTGGTTCCAGCTCTACGCTCGCGAGGAGCTGGAGCAGAACCGCGAGCCGTTGGAAGCAGCCCAAGCAGCGGGAGCCCAAGCCATCGTGGTCACGATCGACCAACAGGCTACTTTCTACGACCGCACGGTCCATGACCGCAACCTCTCGCTGCGTCCGAGACGCCCTCCCCGTTACAGTGGCAACGCTGGCCGGTACCGCTTCACATCCGGTCGGATGTGGTACGAGTGGAAGTTCTTCGAGGAGCTGCGCACGATGGTGCGCGTTCCGATGCTGGCCAAGGGAATCCTCACGGCCGAGGATGCATTGCTCGCGATCGAGCACGGAGTGGACGGCGTCGTGGTCTCGAATCATGGCGGCCGCACGCTCGATTACGCGCCCTCGACATTGGAAGTGCTCCCCGAGATCGTCAATGCGGTGGCAGGCCGCATCCCCGTGCTCATCGACAGCGGCTTCCGGCGTGGCAGCGATGTCCTGAAGGGACTCGCGCTGGGAGCGTCGGCCATTTGCCTAGGCCGAGTGCCCCGCTGGGGTTTGGCCGCCTTCGGAGCGCCCGGAGTCGCCAGGGTGCTTGAAATCGTGCAGTCCGAGCTGCTGCAGGCGATGGCGATCTGCGGTGCAACAGACGTGGCGTCCGCTACGGGTGCGATCGTCAGGACAGACTTCCCATGAGCGGACAGGTTCCCGGGCGCCGCAAGGCGCTGGCAGCCTTGGCGTCCCTTATGGCTGCGACTCCCTGCCTCAGTGCCCAGATTGCGCCCCGCGAGTCTGCTGCGCCCCGCCGGCGAGTGACGCCACTGGACGAGTTCGAGAGCGTTCCGGGGCTTGAGGCTGCGGCCCGGCAGACTCTCAGCCCGCGGGCTATCGAGCGCATTGCCGGAGGCAATCGGGCTGCATTTGACCGCATCACCTTCCGCCCAAGGATGATGGTCAACACCAAGGCGCTGGACCTATCGCTCGAGCTTCTCGGCCAGAGGATGTTCGCTCCGATCTTGGTCGGGCCGGCCTCGCGCCAGTCCGACTTCCACCCAGCGGGCGAGCGCGAGACGGCCGCTGGGGCGGCGGCCGCGAAGGCAACAATCGTCTCCGCCGAGGGAAGCGGAACGCCGTTCTCGGAGACCGTCGCGGTGGCCCCGGGCGCTTGGCGCCAGCTCTATCCGGACCGTGACGAGGGCGCACTGCTCGCCCGTGCTCGCGAAGCCGACACGGCGGGTGCGGCCGCAATCTGCCTAACGCTAGGAGATGCCGCTGGCGATCGCCCGGCCCAAGTTGGCTGGGACACGGTAGAGCGGCTCAAGGCCGCCTTGGACGCGCCTGTCGTGCTCAAGGGGATCATGCACGCACCGGACGCCGCAGAGGCCGCTCGGCGCGGCGTTGCCGCCGTCGTCGTATCCAACCACGGCTCGCGCGCAGCCGAGGGCCATGCGGATCCAATGGCCTTGCTGCCTACTGTGGCCGAAGAGGTAGCGGGCCGCATCCCTGTCCTGATCGATGGCGGATTCCGCAGGGGAGGCGACGTGCTGAAGGCGATCGCGCTCGGCGCCAGTGCGGTTCTGGTCTGCCGCCCAGTGATGTGGGGCTTGGCGGCCTATGCCCGGGCAGGCGTGCAGAAGGTCGTCGAAATGCTGCAGACCGAACTTGCGCAGGACATGGTACAGGTAGGGGCCGTCAACCTTGCCGCGGTCCGCCGGGACCACGTCCGGATTCACAGCCGCTGATTCGACACCGGCTGGTTACGGTTGTCGCGCGGTTGTCGCGTCGGTGTTCGGCAGCGGGTCCTGCGCGTCGACTTCGGCCCTCCAGGAATCCAGCTTGGCCCGCAGTTCCTCAGCCTTGGCGGGCATTTCGGACGCAAGGTCCCGCATTTCGCCAACATCGGAGGCCAAATCATACAGTTCGACTCGGTTGTCTTCGTAGAAGTGCACGAGCCGCCAGTCCCCGTCGCGGATCGCGGAGTGCGGCGTCGCCCCGCCATTGTGGTAGTGGGGGTAGTGCCAGTAGAGCGCATTGCGCTGGATCTGTTGCTCCGGATTGCGGAGCAGCCCGGCTAGGCTGACGCCGTCCACGGAGCGGTTGTGGTCCGCATCACCCGAGGCACCGGCGATCTCGAGGACGGTTGGGTAGACATCGACGGTGATGACAGGCTGCTGCGAGACGCTCCCTTGGGGTGTGACTCCCGGCCAGAAGTAGATCGTGGGAGTGCGCACACCGCCCTCGTACGCAGACCCCTTGCCGGACCGCAAGGGCGCATTCTCGGTCGGATGTCCCATCCGCCCGTCGGGGCCCTGACGGTCGAGGCCTCCGTTGTCCCCAGTGAAGACGATTACCGTCCGGTCCGCGATCCCCAGACCCTCAAGCTTGGACCGGAGCCGCCCGACGCTGCGGTCGACGGCGGCCAGCATGCCCGCGTAGACCGGGTTTCGGTGCCGATTGGAGGGATCGACGGCCGACTCGAACATCGCCCTGTCCTCTTCCCTTGCCTGAAGAGGAGTGTGGACGTTGTAGTAGGGGAAGTACAGCAGGAAGGGTTCGGCGGCAAACTCCTCCAGCACCTTGATGGCCTCGTCTGTGAGGCGGTCGGTCAGATAGTCTCCCTCGGTACCGCCCTCAGGTAGCGGCGAAACGGCGCGATCGCCTGATCGTGAGGAGTACGGGTGGAAGTAGCTGCCGGGCGCACCCCATTCATTGCCGCCAATATTGACCTCAAAGCCATGCCGCTCAGGGGCATATTCGGGCATCAGGTCCGGCTCGAGCCGGGGCATCAGGTGCCACTTCCCGACATGCGCGGTGCGGTACCCCTCGGCGGCGAGGGCCTCGGCAAGCGTGGTGTGTCGGTGCTCGAGGCGCATTGTCCAGTCAGGGGGCTTCAGCGGGGCATCTGGCCGCTGATGGCCGGCGATGAAGTCCGTCACGCCCGTCCGGCCTGGGTACATCCCCGTCATCAGGGCTGCCCGAGTCGGCGAGCAGACGGTGCAGGCTGCGTAACCGTGAGTGAAGCGGACGCCGTCCGAGGCGAGCCGGTCGATGTTCGGAGTCTGGTAGAAGTCGCTGCCATAACAGCCGAGGTCCGTCCAGCCCAGATCGTCCACCAAGAGGACCAGAAAGTTCGGGCGTGGGGAGCTACCCGGTCCGGGGCCGGATCCCGCACACCCTACGGCGAGCATCAAAGCGAGGAGAGTCGGGGCGTTCCGCACGAGCTGATTGTATCCCCGCCATTGCCCGAATTCTACGGATGCGCCTGACAGATGCCCTGTCTCCTATGCTTGGGGCGTCTGGCGCTGTACGGTGCCGGGCCGGTCAGGCCAGTGGCCCGCAACAGCTATAATGACCGGGTCGTCCGAAGGAAAGAGGTGGGCACATGGGGCTGCCAAGCCGTGAAACGCTCGCTAGAGCTTGTGTTTGGTTGGCATGCTTAGGCTCCGTTGCCGTTGGCAGTGTCCTCGCCATACATTGGCACGTGGAGCACAGCGCCGCTCCGCGCCTCTTCGCCAGTCTCGCGGAAGTCCCGACGCGGGAAGTGGGCCTAGTGCTCGGCACTTCGCGCCACCGCGGAACCGGGCTGAACGAGTTCTACCTCGGCCGCATTGAGGCCGCGGCGGACCTCTATCATGCCGACAGGGTCGAGCGCCTCATCGTGAGCGGCTCCCACCCGAGCAAGTACTACGACGAGCCTGTCGCGATGAAGCGCGACCTCGTAGCGCGGGATGTACCTGCAGATTCCATTACTGAGGACGGTGGCGGCTTGCGCACGCTCGACTCCGTGGTCCGGGCTCACACTGTCGAGGGAGCAAAGGCATTCACGATCATTTCCCAGCGCTCGCACGCCGCACGGGCCGTTTACATCGGCATGAGCCGCGGACTAGACGTGGTCGCCTATTGCGCGCCCGACATCCCGGGCCCGTTCGAAGACTTGGGCGGCCTCCGCGAATACGGGGCGCGTGTGAGGGCCTTCTTGGACGTCACGGTACTTGGCACAGAGCCAGAACACCTCGACCGACCCCTCCCCCAGAGCTTCGGTATGGCCGAAAAGCGCGAAGTGGACTGAGCCGCACTCAGGGCCGCTCGAAATCGGCCAGCCAGTTCAGGACTACCCGTATCTCCTGCTGGCTTGGCGCACCGACCGTGGCCGGGACAACAAAACGACCGCTAGGGCCAACATCATAGGCAGAAAACCTGCGTGTGTTCAAGAACCGATCGCGGGAGAAGAGCCGCTGGGCCACTCCCAGTTCGAGACCGTCGCTCACGTCCAGTTCGATCCCGTAGAGCGAGAAGTTCTGGAGAAAGTAGAGCCTGTCGCCGTCAGGACTCCATCTGGGGAGTCGTCCTCCGCCGGTCGTCACCTGCCATCGCTGACCACCGTCCGGGAAGCTGGAGACGTAGACTTCCGCCGACCCGGACTCGTTGCTCTGATAGGCCACGTAGCGGGCGTCAGGAGAGAACACAACATCGTCAACGAAGTAAGGCCCAGCAGGCAGGTATTCTCGATACTCCAGCGCGCCGTTTTGGTCCAACCGCTCCAAATACCCAATTGCCGCCGCCCGGCGCCCGGCGGGTCGGCCGTCCTCGCCAGGCACAGGTGGCCGGGCACCTGCGCGGCGCTCCACCAAGATGTAGCGCCCGTCCCTGGACCAGTCCATTGGCGTGACGACCCCGCCATCGCTGTCCGAGTAGATCACCTCCGTGGCTCGCCCGCCCCCGGCCGAGACCAGCAGGAGATCGCTCGACCCACGCCGTGAGATCAGAACGCCGTCGCTGTCTGGAGCCCACACCGCACCTGTCTCTTCGTCGTCATCAAAGGAGACTCGGCGCACCACGGGCCGCTCCGTTTCATGCACCCAGAGGTCGAGTTGCCGGCCTGCTCCGGCCGTGACAAGCACTTGATCGCCAGACGGGGAGATCCGGGGGCCCATAACCCATTCCTGCGGCTTTCCGATGCTTCCGAGCGACTGCCCGTCCGGACCGACCCACTCCAAGGCCATGCGACCTGTGTGAGGGCTGTCAAGGTAGGCCAAGCTACCGTCCCCGGAAACCGTAGTGCTGTGCGCGTTAGGGGCGACCACGAATGGCTCTCCGGTAATCGATAGGTGCTCCGCGGAAAAGTCGACTGCCCACACGGCCGGCCTCATCCATTCGGGCCGGTACAGCAGCTGTCCCGTCGGGGTGTAGCTCGGTTCGGCACCGTCGACGAGGATCACTGGCGGCCCAGCTTCCCCTCCTGACAGACGCCTCGCAAACACTGTGTCTGAGTCCCAAGTATGAATGGAGTACAGCAGCACATCCTCACCGTTCTCGTTGCTGAAACACGTGATCCCGCTCACCAAGCCGCGTCGGCGACGCTCCTCGGTCTCCGAGATCAAGGGGCGTGGCGCGCCGCCCAAGCTCGAGATTCGGTTCAGGTCGCCCCTGGGGGAGGAGAACACGATGAACTGGCCCGCGGGGCACCATGCAGAGAGGCTGGCCCCGCCAACCGCATCCAGCGAGGCCAGTTCGGTTACTCCCAGACCGCGCAGCGTAACCTTCCCGATGCCGGCCGCATTTGCGTAGCCAAGCTCGCTCGAATCGGGAGACCAGAAAACGTGCCGGGCCCCAACGATCCCGTCAACCCTGTACGGCTGAAACTGATCCAATGGCTGGATCCAGACCGACCCGGCCGAACCCCCTGTGGTAAAGGCGATGTTTCGCCCGTCCGGGGAAAGAGCCGCGCTGAGGATTGCCTGCCCCTCCCCAACGCTCTCAGTCGGCCGAAGCGTGAATCTCTTGACCTCGTCCGGGGCTTCCGGCGCAGGACCGCCCGTCCACCATCCGACCGCGAAAGCCACCACCAGTGCGACGGCGCCCCCCAAGGGCAGCAGAGCCCGCCGCGGGACCGGACTGGATGTCAGGGGCTCGGCCTTCACCTCAGGCGAGGTTTCCCCGAGCCCGGCCGATATCGGCTGCACCCTCGTCTTGCCCGCTTCGCTGCGCAGGCGCAACCTCTCGAGGTCTACGATCAGTTCGCGCGCATCGTGGTAGCGCTCGGCGGGCCGCTTGGCGAGGCACTTGTCGATGATCCACTCAAGCTCCAGCGGCACGGCGGTCCGAAGCGCGGTGACGGGCTCGGGTTCCTCATTCAGGATCGAGTAGAGGATGGCCTGGTCGTAGTCGCCCTTGAACGGCCGCTGGCCAGTGACCATCTCGTAGAGCACGACGCCCAGCGACCAAAGGTCCGTCCGTGCGTCCACCCCCTCCCCGAGCGCCTGCTCCGGGGACATGTAGGCCGTAGTCCCCATCCTCGAGTCCGCTTGTGTGAGGTCGCTCGCCCCCGACAGGCGCGCCAGTCCAAAGTCGAGCAGCTTGGTCAGGGCCTTCCCGGCACCGTCTTGGCCCAGCATGATGTTCGACGGCTTGATGTCGCGGTGGACCACACCTGCACCGTGTGCCGCTGCGAGGCCTTCGGCCGTCTGCTTGGCGATCTCGCAGGCGAGTGCAAGCGAGAGCGGGCCACGTTCGATCCGTCGGTCTAGCGACTCCCCCTCGACGAAGGCCATGGTGAGGAAGGCATCCCCGTCGTGCTGGCCAATCTCGTATAGAGTGCAGATGTTCGGATGGTCCAAGGACGCAGCCGCCTGCGCCTCGCGCTCAAAGCGTTCGACCGCTTCGCCTGTGCCGGCGACGGCCCGAGGGAGGAGCTTGAGCGCAACGACCCGCTTCAGGCGCGTGTCCTCAGCCTTGTACACCTCCCCCATCCCGCCTGATCCAAGCGGCTCAAGGATGCGGTAGCGCGATCCCGTCCAGTCCTTCATGCCGGAAACCGGCCCTACTCCAGTTGACGGGAAAGCACGGCTCAGAGTTACCGAGCCAAGCGATTCACGGCACACTCGACACGCGCGCCAAGGGCCCGCGGAGCGTACGGACACAGATCGTCGGATCGCGTAGGGCCAACCACTAGGCACGCGCGCGGTGCAAGCGTGGCATACCCCACTAGACTGGTGGATCGCGATCCGCCAAGCCTCGGCGGTTCCGCGCTCTGGCCATGCGAGTGGGCGTCGACTGCGGCGGGACCTTCACCGACTTCATTGCTTGGGATGGATCTGTGCTGCGCAGCCTGAAGGTCCGCTCAACGCCACACGACCCGGCATCCGCGATCTTGGAGGGGCTGGCGAACTTCGCGCCCGCTGAGATCATCCACGGGGCAACTGTCGCGACCAATGCCCTCCTGCAGCGCACGGGCGCGCGGACAGCGTTTGTTACCACCAAGGGGTTCGAGGACATCCTGGAGCTTGCCCGGCAGAACCGGGCATCCCTATACGACTGGACGCCTGAACGGAGACCCAGCATTGTTCCCGCGACGCTTCGCTTCGGCGTCAGCGAACGCACGCTCAGCGACGGCTCGGTGCTGCGGCCGCTGCGACACTCGGATCTGAAGGGCCTCAGCCGTTCCCTTGCCGGGGCCGAGTCGGTCGCGGTCTGCCTCCTCCACAGCTATGCCAACCCCGAGCATGAGCGATTTGTCGGGCGGACGCTACGAAAGGCGGGCTTCGAGGTCTCGTTGTCGTCGGAGATCCTGCCCGAATACCGGGAATACGAGCGAGCCGCGACGACGGTCGTGAACGCGTATGTTTCGCCCCTGGTGGGACGCTACATGCAGTCCTTAGATCGGGCACTTCCAAGAGTCCGACTCCGGATCTTCCAATCAAACGGCGGATCGGTCTCGGTCTCAGAGGCTACGTCTCAGGCCGTGCGGACCGTGCTGTCTGGCCCGGCGGGCGGTGTGGTGGGCGCGGCCGCCGTGGCGCGCACCTTGGGAATTGATCGCTTCATCAGCCTAGACATGGGCGGCACGTCCACCGATGTGTCCCTTTACGACGGCTCGCTGTCTTACACCACAGAGGGGGCGGCGGCCGGGCTCCCCGTCCGGGTCCCGATGCTCGACATCGTCACCACCGGCGCCGGCGGCGGGTCAATCGCCCGCATCGACGAAGGGGCGGCTCTGCGGGTCGGTCCTCGGTCCGCAGGGGCAGTTCCCGGACCCGTCTGCTATGGCGTGGGGGAAGAGCTCACGGTCACCGACGCGAACCTGCTGCTTGGCCGCATTGATGCCGGCTCATTCCCGAGCGGGACGATCCGCCTGGACGCTGACCGCGCTCGCGAGTTCGCGATGAAGACGGGGCGGAGTGCGGGTGTGCCGTTGCGGGACCTCGCGTTGGCGATCGTTCGCGCGGCCAATGCCAGGATGGAACGGGCGATCCGCTCGGTTTCCGTCGAGCGGGGCCACAGACCCCGAGACTATGCACTGATCAGCTTCGGCGGTGCTGGCCCTCTGCACGCCTGCGAACTCGCCGATTCGCTCGAGATCGAGCGCGTTGTCGTTCCCGCGCATGCGGGTGTGCTTTCCGCGCTAGGAATGCTCGTGGCGGACTGCGTTAGGGACTATTCCGCGAGTGTGCTCAACACAGACCTGGATGCCGCATTCGGCCGCTTGGAGTCTGCCGCAAGGACGGATATGCAAGCGGAGGGCTTTCCTGCACTCGCGCTGACCAGATCGCTGGACATGCGCTACGAGGGTCAGTCCTACGAGCTGGAGGTCCCCTGCGAGCAAGCGGGCCGATTTGATGACGTGCACCGGAAGCGGTTCGGGTACTGCCACCAAGGGCGACCGACCGAAGCGGTCACCGCGCGAGTACGGGCTGTCGGCCAGATGCCGGGCTCGGCCCGGCCAGACCTCAGTTCCTCATCGGATGAACCGCGATTCGCGAGTGTCTATGTGCCGGATGGCTGGCGCGTGCAGGAAGGTGCCGGGTCAAGCTTGGTGCTAGAGCGCCACAGCTGACAGCGAAGGCGAATCTCGTGGGATTATTCGCGCGTTCTTAGAACTTCGCGATGTTGAGGGTCAGGCCAGGGTCAAAGACACTCCCGGCTGGTGGTTCCATCAAGTGACCCTACCTGACGATGTCAAATCTCTGCAGCCGATCGTTCTCAACGCTGTCGGCACCGCGGAAGTCGAACCCGCGCATGCCGCTTGACCGAGCTTCTTGCCAGACTCGGCGTGCCCCGGTCTCCACCAGGGGATTGCCCCCATCCTCCATCCCGCTGGTTCCGGACCCTCGGGACCCCCGCTCCGTAACGCGAGTTCTCAGCGTTTCCTAGCCGCAGGGCGGATGCGTGCCGCCCAAGAGCGGGCCAAGGACCGGCCGGGAGGACAAGCCCTGAAGTCGAATTCGACAAAGCCGTCAAGGACCCGTCCCGACGGTGCCTGAGCGCGGACATTCCGCCCAAGTCACCGCCGACGGCGTCGTGGGCCACAGGTCTGCCCCATCCGGGCGTGTTACGGCCGGGGAAACGCGGTCTGCTGCTCGTAGATGTCCACAGGCCTCCACAGCCTCTCTTCCTTGTATTGGCGGTATAGAACCGGGTCGGCTTCTGGATTCGGGGTTGGCATCTGCGCCCCCACCGAATCACGCCACGATTGGAGGCGTGTCAAGAGCTCACTGGCCTTGTGCGGCATCGAATCGGACAGATCCCTCGTCTCGCCAATATCCGCGCGAAGGTCGTACAGCTCAATGTGGCCGTCCTCATAGAACTCAAGCAGCTTGTACGGCCCCTCTCGGACAGCACCGTAGGGTGTGCAAGTATCGATCGGCGTGTGGGCGTTGTAGTGCGGGTAATGCCAGTAGATCGGTCCGCGACTAAACTGCTTATCCCCCTGAAGGAGCGGTTTCAGACTCATTCCGTCAACCTGCTCCTCTGCGTCTAATCCGGCGATTTCGAGGATCGTCGGGAACAAGTCAACGCTGATCACTGGCTCCTCGATCACCAAGCCCTTGGGCCGGCCGGGCCACTTGACGATCAGGGGGACGCGGACGCCGCCCTCCCACGGCGTGCTCTTCTCGCCTCGCAGCGGCAAGTTCGACGTGATGCGACCACCCTTCGACAAGCCCCCGTTGTCGGACAAGAACACGATTACAGTTCGTTCCGCTATGCCGAGCTGCTCAAGCCTGGTGAGGATCGAACCGACACTCTCGTCCAGCCCTTCGACCATGGCCGCATACTCCGGATTCTTCTGCGAACCGCTCGGGCGCTTCCCCCGATACTTACGGACGACATCCGGCCTACCCTCGATTCGTGTGTGGACCGCGTAGTGCGAGAGATAGAGAAAGAAGGGCTTGTCTCCATGGCGGGCGAGGAATGATTCTGCCTCGCGCGTCAGGCGATCCGTCAGATACTCGCCTGGGCGTTCATCGTGGAATGGGCGCCAGCCAAGCCGTTGGATCTTTGCGGCGGGCCAATACGGCGGGAACATGTTCCCGTGCGAGCCTGCGTGGCTTCCGCCGACACTGAATTGGAAGCCGTGATCCTCGGCCCACCAGCCCTTCTGGCCCAAGTGCCACTTGCCGACGGCACCGGTGACGTACCCGGCTTCGGAAAGCACTTCAGCTATTGACGTCTCCTCGTGGCGCAAATAGTTGGTCCACTTCGGGATCGTGAGTTTCGCTCCCGGCGGCGTTCTCCCGGGAATCCAGTCCGTTAGGTGCGTCGAAGCCGGGTACATTCCTGTAAGGATGCTTGCACGGGTTGGCGAACATGAGTTCCCTGCCGCGTACGCGTCCGTGAAGCGCACCCCGTCGGCGGCAAGGCGATCTATGTGGGGCGTCTCGTAGTAGGTGCTCCCGTAGCTGCCCAGGTCACGCCAGCCTAGGTCGTCCGCCAGAACGACAACGAAGTTCGGCTGTTGAGACGACAGCAGGATCGGCGCAGCAAGGCAAAGGACTGCGAGACGGGCCAACTTGGACCAGTGCCGGTCACTCGTCATGTTTTGGCCTTCCCGCACAAACAACACGCCTGGGACAAGGGAGTAGGGTGAACCTTGCAGGCTACCAGAGCGTTCGTCTTGGCGACCCAGCAGAGGTGGCGTTCTAGCACATCGCGGTCCTCCGGCTTGGCAGCGCAGTTCCATCCGCCAGCTCCGTTCCTCTGGCGATCCTAAAGACGCCCGCCCCCGAGACGAGAGACTGGACAGCATTTCCGTCAGCTACCCGGCATTCCGGGGCACGGCCGGGTGCCGAACGCAGCGAATCCACAACTCCGGTTGGCAACGCTGCAGAGCCTGAGGCGCGGCAGGATCAGGCCTCAGCGGGGCTCGAGGAGCACACCGCGTCCAACGCCTCAAGCCGGCCGATGGCGTCCCTCAGTTCGGCAAGCAACGGACTGCCCCCAGCGCGCCCGATTGCATCAGCCATCGAGCGCATGTACCACAGCGTCCCCGTGCGACCTCCCTTGAATCGGAGCCAAACGTCAGCCCCCAATCGCGCGTGCGCCGTGAGCAAGGACCGAGCGTTGTGAAGCTTGTCCGCAGACAGCACTAGCCGGACGGACCGGTCCGCGTTGGCGGCGTCGCGAATTGCCGCGCGCTTGCGCTTGGCCCAGCCCGCCCCCTGCCCCCGGCCCTCCGAGCATCCCTCGACGATTCTGGCGACCACGGGGCCGAACCGCGTGCGTATGCGTTCAGCGGTTTCGGCTCCTCCCTGATCCTCCACCGCGTCGTGCAGCAACGCGGCGATGCACTCGTCTTCAGTTCCGCCGGCCTCCATCACTTGGGCGCACACCGCCAGCAGATGCCCAATGTACGGAGTCCCGGTCCCCTTGCGGAGCTGATGCCGGTGAAGGTCGGCTGCGAAGGAAACCGCGTCCGTGAATCGATCTGTCATGGGCCTTTACTAGAATCCCAGTATGGACATGACTCGCCGGCAGCTCGCATGCGCCGGGATCGCGGTCGCAGCAGCGTGCACTGCGAGACGCCAAGAATCCGCACCAAAAGGGGAGGGACGCTCCGAGCAGGACGCGGCACCGCGCCACGTTATCGACCTGCACTGCGATACACCGATGCTCTTTCGGGGAGGCGACTACGATCTGGGCACTCGCAACAACCGGGGCGAGGTTGACATCCCGCGCATGCGCGAAGGCGAGATCACCGCGGCCTTCTTCTCCGTGTACACAAGCGCCACACGCAACACCGAGCTGGAAGCCTTGCGGGACGCTCTCGAGATCATCGACACCGTCGGGCGCGAGGTTGACCGGTTCCCCGAAGAAGTGGCCTTGGCGCGGTCCACTCGGGACATTGAGGCCGCGCGCAGCAAGGGCCTGATCGCCATCCTGCTCGGCGTCGAGGGAGGTCACATGATCGCCGGATCGTTGGCCGTGCTGCGAAGCCTGTACCGATTGGGGGCTCGCTACCTGACGCTGACGCACAGCCGGGACACCGCGTGGGCGGGCTCCTCCGGGAGCGAGGGGAACCGGGGCCTGTCGGAGTTCGGCCGCTCAGTGGTCGCGGAGATGAACCGTCTGGGAATGATGGTGGACATCTCCCACGTCTCAGACCAGACCTTTTGGGACACGCTCGCCGCGTCAACCGCTCCCGTCATCGCATCGCACTCGTCGGCCAGGGCTATCGCTCCGCACAAGCGCAACCTGAGCGACGAAATGATCCGCGCCCTAGCCGAATCCGGAGGGGTTGTCCACATTAACTACTACAACGTGTTCCTGGACGGGGACTACGCCCGGCGCAGCCAACAATGGAACGCGGCCAATCCGTCCGGGCCAGGGTTCACGGGGCCGGCGCGAACGCGCGCCAAGCTTGCCGCGATTGGCCGCCCTCCGCTCGACAAGCTCTTGGACCACTTCGACCACGCCGTGGAGGTCGCGGGGATCGAGGCAGTCGGCCTGGGTTCCGACTTCGACGGGGTCGACGGCGAACTCCCAGAAGGCATGGAGGACATCTCCATGGTCCCCAACATTGCTGACGGGCTCGCCCGGCGCTCCTACAGCGAACGGGACATCGACAAGATCTTGGGGCAGAACACGCTGCGCGTGATGGCCGACATCGAGTCGCGGGGCAGCCTGGCCTAGGAATCTAGACCTCGATCGCCGGGTTGGAGAGAGTTCCAATCTCGGGCACGTGGATCGAGCACACGTCACCGGGCTTCAGGGCCGTCTCCTGTTCGACGATGATGCCCGTGCCGGTAAGGATCACCGTTGGAGTGGGCACTGAATTGCAGCGCGTGAGGTGGTCCACCAACTCCTCGATCGTACGTCGCAGCTTGCTTGTTGAGACCGAACCGCGGAAGATCTCCTCGCCATCCCGGGTAATGGTACAGGTCATGACCAACCCGTACGGATCCGGTACCTCGTCGGGCGTCACCAGCGCGGGGCCCAGCGAGCAGCACCCGTCATAGACCTTGGACTGCGGAAGATAGAGCGCGTTCTCGCGCTCGATGTCCCACGCGGACACGTCGTTCCCTAAGGTGTAAGCCAAGACGGATCCTTGAGCGCCGATCACGACTGCTAGTTCCGGCTCCGGAGCCGTGAACTTGGAGTCGCTGCGAATCCCGATAGGCCCATCTGGCCCCACACACACTCTTGATGTTCCCTTGAAGAAGATCTCTGGCCGGTTCTCCGGGCGGTGGACATAGGAATACATGCCATCGCGCGTGCCAAGCTCGCCGTCACGGAAATCTGCGCTTGGAGCATAAGTGCAGCCGCAGGCCCAGACCTCGGCGGGCCGCAGTGGCAGGACCGCTCCGGCAGCGCCCTGACGGTCGTCAGTGCGGCACTGCCCTGCCGCGGTGGCGAGCGGCACTGCGGACGCGGCGGCCGTGCGCACGATCGCTGTAAGCGATTCGGCCGCCAACCTTGTGTATGTGCCGTTCTCGAGGATCGCAGGAACGACGGAACCGTCCGTCCAAGGGACCTGAAATAGTCTCACGGAATCAACTATCCCACATGCAGAGCCCAGACGGCCCCGGCCGGGCTGCCCCCCTACTCAGGTTCCGTCGCCAACGGGACTTCGCCATCCGCGGCGGATTCGGCCCTCGATCGCCAGGGATTCAAGCAGCTGCCAGCGTTTCGGCCGACTGTGCCACGGCACTGCCGTAGGGCAACGCTTCGGGCACTCTCGCGAACTCCCCGACGGCTTCGAAGAGCTGGCCAAAGTCCCTGGACAGGTTCCCGATAAGGCAGTCCGTCAGATCGCCACGCAAGTGAGGGTGCCTCTTGAGGAGGCTGCCGAAGCTGAACGCCTCCTCGTAGAACGCGTACACCAGCTTGCGCATTGCCTCGACCCCCGCGCACATTTCCGCTCCGTACCCGGCGAAGCTGTCGGCGCGGACGTCCCCGGCAGCCAGTGCCACGTCAACCGCCAATGCCGCTCGTTCGCCGCCCAAGAGCGCCAGCAGCACGCCGGACGAAAAGACCGGATCCAAGAAGGTGAAGGCGTCACCCGCCAATACTAGGCCGTCAGCCGCACAGTACTTGGAACGGTAAGAGTACTCTGCCGTCACCCTTACCGGCTCGCAGCGCGTGCCCGGGCGCAGGTGCTCCTCGATCCAGGGATTCGCCGTGAGTTCCCGGTCGAAGACGGCCTCAATGTCTTTACCTTCACGGTATAGGTACTTCCGCTCGGCCACGACCCCGACGCTAACGGTGTCACCCGGCAGCGGAATGTACCAGAACCAACCCTTGCCCGGAAGGTATGCCACCGTGGTGGCGCCCTCATCACGCCCCTTATCGCGCTTGGCCCCGCGGTAGTACGTCCAGATCGCGACCTTGTTCAGGCAGGGATCGGGCACGATCCATCGAAGCTGGGTCGCTGCGAAGCCGTGGCGTCCTCCACAGTCGACCGTCACCGGCGCGCGGACCTCGTGCAGCTCTCCGTCAAGGGTCACCAGCAGGCCTTCGCAGACGCCCTCGCGCATGAGCAGCCGCTTCGCCGTGGCACCCATCACTACCTTGGCCCCGCGATCGACCGCGTTGTCGAGCAGCATCTGGTCGAACTCGCTGCGTAACACCTGCCATGTCTGGGAAGCTTCGTGCTCCAAGTGCTGGAAGAAGTAAAACGGAGTCGAGACGCGACCGTCCATCGCCACGAACTGCACGCTGTACTTCTTGACGAAGCTGGACGCCCGCAGCTTCTCGATCATCCCGAGCCTCTCAAGCGGGAAGTAGCAATAGGGCAGCAGCGACTCTCCGACGCTGTACCGCGGAAAGCGCTCGCGCTCGATCACCACTACGCGCCGTCCCCGTTCGGCCAAGACCGCTGCGGCGGTAGAGCCCGCAGGGCCCCCACCCAATACCAAGGCATCTGCCTCTGGGAACGGCCCCGCACTGCGGCGCTCAGGCATAGCGGATACCGGTGTGTTCCGGGAGGAAGAAAGCGTGCAGGAGACGGTCGACCTGCAGCAGACCCTCCCGCGTCAGTCGGATGGTGTCCCGGTCATAGCTCAAGAACCCGAAGTCCTGATAGCGCGACAGGATCCCTCGCCAGCGCTGCGTCACGTCGACGCCGAACCGCTGCTGAAAGGGTCGTGTGGCCAGCTTCCCCAACTTCATCTTCAGGACGAACTGGCGGATCATCGCTTCCTGCGCGCTGGTCGCGTGAGCTCTGCTCACAGGGAGGCGTCCTTGGGAAATGCTATGGATGTACGGCCCCATGTGAGCCTCGTTCTGGTAGTGGATCCCGTCAAGATGGCCGAAGGAAGAGACGCCCAGGGCCAACATGTCGGCGCCGTCCCAGAGCTCGTCGCGGTAGACGAAGCGTATCCTTGACGAGTCCCGGACCGCCGTGTAGGCGCTGCCCACCGTGTAGCCGTTAGCCTCCAGCGCTTCGAACGCCTCACGTGTCCAGCGCCTCTTGGTGGGCCAGTCGGCCACCGGTGCCGCGCTAGCCCCTCCTTCCCGCATCTGCCGAAAGATAGTGGTGTTGAAGGGGATCTCCATCTGGTAGACCGTGACCGCGTCGGGCGCCAACCGGACCGTCTCACCCACCGTGCGCACCCACTTGGCGTCTGTCTCCCCGACCATCCCAGCGATCAGGTCCAGATTGACCTGGTCGAATCCCGCGCTGCCGAGCCAGTCCCACACCCGGTACACTTCCCGCGAGCGGTGCGCGCGGTTGTTGCGCGCGAGGATCTCGTCGTCGAAGTTCTCGACGCCCAAGCTGAGGCGGTTTACGCCAAGATCGCGGATCGCCTCCAGCTTGCGCTTGGTTAGCGTTCCCGGCTCGCACTCGAAGGCGAACTCTCTCGGAGAGTGCCAAGGCAGGGCATCCCTCAAGCCGCTGACGAGCGTTCCCAGCTGTCGAGTGGACAGGTATGATGGCGTGCCGCCTCCGAAGTAGACGAAATCCAGCGAGCGGCCAGCGACGAACGCCTGCCTGCCGACCATGGCGGCTTCCTGCTTGAGCGCATCGAGGTAGGCCGAGATTTCGGAATGGTTCTTGTCGGTGTAGACGCGGAAATAGCAGAAGTCGCACCGCTTTCGGCAGAACGGGAGGTGCACGTAGAGCCCGAGCGGCGTCCGAGGGCTGCCCGGCCGCCGCAGCCGATCCTCGGCCGCTGTCGACTCGGCGTGGCTCCAGACGGAGAACGGCGGGTAGTTGGAGACGAAGTAGTTGCCGGCATGCGTCTGCTCAACGGCCTCGCTACTCTCCAAGACTCCCGGCACGGACGGCACAGATACCTCCAATCGACCCCCAGTCACAATATAGCCGGGCGGGTCTGGCCGGCCGACCGCGCCTTCAGCGGACGCCGGCTGTCGCGTCCTCAGTGCATCGCCCGCGACCACCCGCTTCGCCACGGGAGATGTACTCTCCGACCTGCTCCCTCAGCATGTCAAGCGGCAACGGACCGTTCCCCAGCACGGCTGCATGGAAGTCGCGCACGTCGAAGCCCTCACCGTATGCTTCGCACGCGGCTGTCTTGAGGGCCAAGATCTCCAGCTGGCCCATCTTGTAGGCCAGAGCCTGGCCGGGCCATGCGATGTACCGGTCGACCTCGCTCTCATCGCCGAGGAATTCGATGGCCTGCTGTCTGGACCAGCCCATCGCGTGCAGTCCGGTGTCGGTAACGAGGCGGCGTGCCCGGAAGCGTTCGCTCTCGAGGGCTCCGAACCGGCTTGCGTGGTCGTCGTAAACGCCAAGCGCCCCGCCCAGAGACTCGGCGTAGAGTGCCCACCCCTCGATGTAGGCGGTCGAGTGATACACCTTCCGAAACTCCGGCAACGAATCCATCTCGAGCTGTAGGGCGATTTGCAGGTGATGGCCGGGGCTGGTCTCGTGCAATACCAGCGCCGGCTTGTCGAACCGCGACTGGCGTTCCGGCATGTACGCTTTGAGGTTGAACCACCCGGGACGCGAACCGTCGGCCGCGGGGGCGTTGTAGTTTGAGGCGGAAACGGCCTCGCGGTCAGGCGGGATTGCCCGGATGCCGACCGGGTGCCGCGGGAGGCGCCGGAAGAAGCGCGGCAGCTCCGGAGCGACGCGCATGGCCAAGTCGCGATGGTAGGCCAGCATGGACCGCTTGTCCGAGAACAGGTAGCGCGGGTCGGTCATCAGGTGGCGCTCGTACTCGGCGGAAGTCCCCTCGAAGCCAGCCGCCTCGGCCACGGATTCCATGGCCCGGTCGATGCGCGCGACTTCCGACCGCCCGATCTCGTGAATCTCCTCCGCGGTGTGCGGAAGGCTGGTGTGGTAGCGGATGAAGTGCCGATAGATCTCCGCGCCGTTCTCCAGACTCGTCACGGCAGGCTCGTCACGGGCATTCGGGGCGTACTCATCCGCCAGGAACTGGCGCAGGCTGCGCCATGCCGGCCGGAACGATTGCTCGTACGCCTGCCGCGCGCGGGTGCCCAAATCGTCCGCGCGAGACTCTCCGACACTCGCGGGCGTGCTCGTGAAGGACGCAAGGAGGGGAGTCTGGTCGGGACCCGGCTGGGCCTGCGCGTCCAATTGGCGAACGATCAGATCAACCACCCGCGCTGGCTGGGTCCGGCCCTCCCGGATTGCCTCGCGCAACAGGGCGATGTTCTGGCGCACGTAGCCCGGCACGGCGTGCAGCCGCTCTATGAGGTGCTCATAGTCGGACGGAGTGCGGAAAGGCATCTCCCGCACTGTCAGCAGTACCGTCGTGTGCAGCCCGAAGAGCTGATTAACACGGATCAGGCCCGCTTGGTAGTCAAGACCCTCCGCCTCCGTCTCCAACCGGTCCTTCAGCAATTGCCAGCTGATGCGGTCTTGGCGGTTGAGCTCCGAGAGCGAGTAGCCCCGAAGCTCGTTCAGGTAGTGCTGCATCCGTCCCCGCCAGCGGTCCAGAGCGTCCGGGGACCAGTCCCGCCAGCGGCCGTTGTGCTCGGTGCGCCCGAGCGATGTGGCCTCTTCCGGGTTCTCTCGCAGGTATTCCTCGAAGTAGCGCCCGAAGAGTTCGTGAAGGTCGGGATTGTTCGGCTGGGCAGACATCGGCAAAGACAAGACCAAGGCTATCGATGCGAGGCGCATGCGACCCATTGTGGCTTAAGGAGAGGAGGCGTCCGACACGCGGGCCAGTCCCCAGGGGCTTTCAATGTTAAATGGATCGGGCGATGTCTGAGCGACGGTTGAGA
>JAPPMC010000063.1 GCA_028819235.1 Bryobacterales bacterium | reverse complement strand
GCGATCGCGCCAGCAGGACAGGAGCCGGGGCCGCGGCTTCTCGATGTGACGGCGATCGCCGGCGACCGTCCCCTTCCCCGAAATCGCACGGCCGGCCGTCGCCGGGGCGCACCAATTTTAAGACTTCGATCCCGAGCGCGTCTGGCGGACGCATCGGTCGGGTACGGGGAGCTTCGATCTAAGGCCAAGCAGCTGAGCCGGATCAGCCCGCTGGTCGGCGTCGGACAAATCCGACTCTGAGGCTGTTCCATAAGGTCAAATGGCGGCGTCGATATTCCTGGAAGTAAAGGATGAGGTCTGCCGCCTCGAGTTGGACGGCCATGGCGCGGGCGTTATCGGGTGGTCGTTCATCCACCTCGTAGTATTGGCCGCCAGTGGTCAGATCGTTGAAAACCACTAGGCGCGGAGCGTGGGTTCCGCGGCTATCTCCCGAGGCGCTGGCCAATTCCACGGTGAGCCCGTTAATCATTTGAAACAGCCCCACCAGCCGTGCCTCCGCCCGACGGTCCTCAAGGTCGCCGACCTTGAGCCAGTAGCAGGTTGAAATATCGGCCGCCTGGAGTATTGCGCCCCGGACGTCGTCGTATCGTTGGGAATGCTCGTCAATGCGGCTCTGCCATACCCGAATGGCCAAGGCCGCCGACAGGCCCAACAGAAAGCCGAACAGGAGCTTGAAGCCGTCTGACATCAGGCTCAGCCAAGGGGCTTCTGGCGGAGACTCCGGCATGGTGCTGCTTGGGACGAATCGACCTGAAGTGTTATTGCGGACGCGCGTTTTCCATGTACCGGTTTGCAGACAGCCGGTAAGTCTCGTACAGCGGGTCCAGTGCACGGAGTTCAAGGTGCCCTTCGACCTGCTCGCGGTCGAACAGTCCCAGACGAATCAAGCCGCCGAATGCCTCCTCCAGGAACGACGAACCGTACCCGTGCGTTCCGTCCAGTGTGATGACCAGCATGTCATCGGACCCGATGGCGTTTCGAAGCAGATCAAGGAGCACATCGTCGCGGAACTCTTCGCCGCTGTAAGGGCCGTGCTTCCTGAAGCGCCCGCCGGGCGTGGCCGAAAATTGCTTCGCGATACTGTAGGTCATCACCATCTCGCGCGCTCCGCTCAGAGCCGGAAACGCCAATGAATCAAGGTGCCGCCGATCAACCCGTCAAGGGTATCTACCCTTTCGCCAGCGTCCTTTTCATATATGTAGCGCCCCTTTCTTGACAAGATACGGAGAGACCCCGAAGGGGCGAGATCGACCAGGCTTCGCATTTGGGCCAAGCCGTGGCCGCGTCCCTGTTGCCGGAACATGCTACGACCCGTCTCCATGGCCGCGTGGATACGTTGGCCGTCGTCAGCTGCGTCGATGCCGACCAAGTTCAACTTCTCGCTCAACCAATGGCGCGCGATCTCGCGCTTGCCGGACCGCGGCAGCGTACCGGGTATGGTAGCGCCCTGATCGAAAAAGATCACCTCAAGCTCCCGGTCGTTCGCGACGGAGCCCGACATCCACCACCGCTGCTGTTCCATCGGGTAGCGAAACTCGTGGTCCTCCGGATAGGCATGGGCAGCACAGTTGTCCATCGCCTCGATCAGGCCGTCGTAGATCGCGTGGTTGAGGACGGAATCAAGAACCGAATCCATGAGCGACTGGAGTTGCGCTCTAAGACTGAGTATCTGCTCAGGCTCGTTCCGGTTGCCGGTCAGCATGGGGAGCATCCGCTTCTCGGGCGGGCTCGGATCGACCTGTTGGTAGTCCGGCAGGTTGGCGTTCATATGTTGTAGAAAGCCGATATCGATCAGCATTCGAGCGACACCCGGGTTCCACGCGCGGGCGTTTACGACGCCGCGACGGCCAATTCGGTTGCGACGGACCGCACGATCGAACTCCGACGCAAGAACCAGCGCAGCGGCAGGAGTGATCCTGCGGATTGCTGCGATATCCGTGTACGAGCCGATCCATCGTCCCCTGTACCGGCTCCTAAGTCTCCGTTCCGACCCGTCCGGCAGACCTAGCCTCAGAAGGCGAACTTCGCGGAAATCGTGAATGAACGCCAGGGTCTCAGCCGGGTTTTCATCGAGACAAAAAACCTCCGGTGGCGTCATACGAAGGCCGAAGGCGTCGTGCTCCACATCATTGAAAGCGTGGCGGACTCGGGTAACGCCGCCGAGCGAAGGTATTGAAGTGGGATCGAATACCGGTTCCGAAGGCGTGCCAGCCAAAGCCTCACCGCGCCGGACCGCGTTGCGGAGCATGGAGCGGCGCATCGCACGTCGACTGCGACGCACAAGCACCCGCCGGTGACGGTCCGAAAGCTTTCGCACTTGTCGCTCGACCTGAAGGACGCAGACGACCGAGGGGACATTTCGATGCGGCAGCTCTGGGTACCTCGGCAACCGCCGTTATAGGGCTACCCCCGACCGGCGACAATCCGTTCGGCGGGAGCGCCACCAGCGACCAAGGCCCATCCGTCACCTCGTGCCGGCCCTGCGGATGTCCCGCACTTGGCTGGACCCGAACCGCGAATAGCTTGATCGTTCCGTTCGTGTCGGTCGCGGCGTGCCCTCCAATCTCCGATGCTGACAGATCCGCCCGATCGTTCGACGTACGCTCGATCATTCCTCTTCGAGATCATTCCTCTTCGAGTGGGAATGCTGGACGTGATCGCGTATTCTCGACCAGAATCCGGAATGGTCGATGAACGCCGTTGAGATCGAGGAAGCGGTTTCCGCGCTGGCCGAAGGATCCTTCGAGGCCGAAGAATTCCCCTTCGAGTTTCTCGAGGCCTTCGGCAACAAGACAACGACGATCAAGCGTCTGCGCTCCGGCGCGTCGAACGGTTCCGACCTTGGCGGTGTGCTCCAGCGCAACAACATCCACATCAAGGTCTGTCCCGAAGGAGATGCGGCGGCGACACTGGCCGCGCTCAAGGCCAGTCCGGAGACGGCGCGTGCCAAGGCAAAGTTCGTCCTCGCGACCGACGGAGAGGAGTTTCACGCCGAGGACCTGTGCAGCGGCGACGTAGTGGTCTGTGACTATGCCGACTTCTCCGAGCATTTCGGCTTCTTCCTGCCGCTCGCCGGCATCACGACGGTCAGGCAGA
>JAPPMC010000210.1 GCA_028819235.1 Bryobacterales bacterium | reverse complement strand
AGGGTCCGGTTTGCCCATATATAAGGAGCACGAAGGGTTTTGGCGCAAGCACGAACTACGCCCAAGCTCTACCCCGGCATGGCCCACGGTGGAGGTGCTGACCGCGTCAGCGCAGCCCGTATAAGTCCTGGCGCACTCGCGTGTACGTGAAGCGAGCCGGGTTTACGGCGGTGAGGCCTGGACTGTCCACTTCGATAATCGTTCCCGCGATTGGCTCATAGGCCGCACGGAATGCGACCGCCGCCTTGACGACCAGAATCTTCTGGCGTTCCGGCGTGATTCCGGCGCTGGTCAGCTGCCCCAAGCTGAACGGAGTGTGCCGTTTGCTGTTGACCAAGACCACGTTCGGGAGGTCGGGCGTGGATCCGTCGGCGTGGATCACCGCGGTCAGCCCTTGGTCAAGGTAGCGGCGACCGCCGTGCCGGACCGCGGTCTCGACGTACTGACCGTCGTAGATCAGCTTGACCTCCCCCCGGATGCGGACCGGTTGCCCATGCAGGCCATCGCTCTTCCCGCCAACCAGCAAGTCAAACCGGCCGCCGATGCCGACCTCGATCGCATGCTGGACAGCCTCGAGATCGAACATGGCAGACACGTATCCCCGCGCGCCCTGCTTTATGAGCTCCGCGAGGATCGCGGTGCTGTCGCCCGCGGATCCGCCGCCAATGTTGTCCCCCATTTCCACCAGAACAACAGGAGTGTTCGGCTCGGAAATTGCCTTCTCGACCGCCTCAGCGGCATCGGGAAGGTCCAGTTCCATCACCTTCCGGTGCTCCCACATCAGTTCGGCCAACCGCTTTGCCTCGGATCGAGCCAGCTCAGCGTCGCCGTCCGCGACCACCACGACACTCGGGCCCATCTGGGGAACGTCGGAGTACTGGTAGCCCACCGGAACACTGGCGGCCAGAATGCGTGGATTCTCCCGCTCGAGGCGGCGCGCTTCCTGAACGAGAGACAGCATTGGCTCTCGGTTGGTGTTGTGAAACAGGATGTTGTACAGCAGAGGGGGCTTCTCAATTGCCTGAACGGGATCCGCTCCGTCCTTGACGATCTTCTCCATGATTTCGGCGGCGTGGATTCCGCGCTCCCGCTGGTCCACGTGCGGGACTTCCTTGTACAGCAGGAGCGCCGTGGAGAGTTCAATCTCCACCGGTGCCACGTTTGCGTGCGCGTCGTGCGTGACGACTATGGGCAAGTCGTCACCGAGTGCCCCTCGCAGGCGCCTCAAGACTTCGGCGTCCCCGTCTGGATGGCTCTCGACCACCATCGCACCGTGCAGGGCCAGCAGGAGCCCGTCGATCGGGCCAGACTGCTCCAAGCGCTCGATGAGCTCCTCAGTCAGCGAGTCGAATGCAGCGTCCGTCACTGGTCCAGCCGGGGTCGCATTGGCGACGACCGTGTAGACAAGGTCGAATCCGAGCCTATCGGCGGCTTCGATGTAGCCGCCGATCTCATGCTGGGAGGTCGCGTACTCCTCGTGAATCTCCCGTCCGCGCCGCAGGGACCGCCCGTGAAAGTCATCGAGATCCGTCGGGTCGGACGAGAAGGTGTTGGACTCGTGAAGGATTCCTCCGACTGCGATGCGGGGAGTCATTACCTGGCCAGCGAGAACGTGAGTGGTTGCGAACAGCATGGCGGCGATCCTGCCGGCCCGCCAGCACCGGTCCGTTGACTGGCCTTCATTCGAAGTTTCTCCGATCCGCTTGCGCTGCAGCGCCTCGTGGCAGTGCAGAAGAAAGGAGCACACCAGCAATCTGTTCGGTGACGTCATTGCAGACTTGACAGCGCAGGTTCTCGAGCGCCGGGATCCGGCTCTGCTCCTGCCCGCCCGGTTGGGACGATTCTAGCCCTCGCTCGGGACGTTCGTCCAGAATCCGCGCTTCGACGGGGTCGAATAGCCGCATACGCGAGCGGAGCATCGAGGACGCACGCGAGGCCGGCTGCGGCCACCACCCCTTAGCCACCTCTCCCGAACATCTCCACTTGGGGCTCGAAGGTGACAATCTGATCGAGAGGGAAGACGGGACGAGAGCACCGCGAGTATGGGAGCGAGGCCAAGTTCGCGCTTGTGGCGCCAGGCCCGTCCACTTGGATCAGGCGGGCACACCAGTCGCTGTACATGTGCGGTTCGCAGTGCGGAGACTTGACGACGACCAAGTCGAACCGTTTCGGATCTTGGCCGTGGGCGAGAAACAGAGATCGGTCGAAGAGACTGACCGGCCTCGAGGTCGCGACGAGAACGTGCCGACCGATCTCGAGGACGGCGGTGGGACCAGCCGACCAGAGGCACCCGAAGGACTCGCTCCGAAAGTCGCCGTCCGAGAGCAGCTTGACCCGAGCCTTGACGGGCAGCGGTCGGAAGCGTACCGGATCGAGCTCTCCCCCTACGGCAGTCCGAACCGTGGTCCCCACGCCAGCGCCAAATGCGTCGCTGACTGCCCCGGGCGCCACGATCGGCGCAAGGACGGATTCGGGGAAACCGCTTCGGATGGCCTCACGGAGAATGGCGTTCCCGTCACCCGACGCTCCCGAACTGGTGGCGTCTGCGGCATCCATCAGTACGGCGCACCCACGAGTCTGGGCTGCGAGCCTCACAGCCTTCTTGAGAGGCGTGAGCGACGCCTGCATGGCCTTCCGCCCTGCCCAGATCTGGTGCGCCAGATCGACCGCGGACTTGGCCGCGAGCTGAGGATCGCCGTTGGATACGGCAAGGCTGTTGGACCGGAGTGCAGACACGTCCGTGAACGGGTTACCTATCGTCACGCCTGCCGAGAGCCCGCCGGCGCTGGCCTCGAAGCGTTGCGCTGAACCGATAACGTGCCCGAAGAGCCCAGTAGCGGTGATCAGCTCGTCCCCTCGCACCAGCGCAGGAATCTTCACTCGGGCAGCGACAGGGCGAACGTGGCCGCCGAGGATGCCCAGCAGCAGCCGCGCTGCCCGGGCACCGGTCTCATAGAAATCCACGTGAGGATACGTGTGATAGGCGACAACTGCGTCGCTATGCCGAAGCATCCGCCTGGTGAGCACGCCATGGAGGTCGAGCGATACGACTATCGGCACTTTCTCGCCGAGGATCTCCCTCGCCTTGGACAGGAGATATCCCTCGGGGTCATCCTCGCCTTCCGCGGACATGGCCCCGTGCAAGGCGAAGTACGCCCCGTCCGCCGGAAGCGCCTCTCTCAGACCGCCAAGGAACTCGCCGGCGATTCGCCGGAAGTCAGGCCCGGCCAGCGTCCCGCCCGAGGTGATCGAAGTCGCGCTGTAGGTCGGGACGGGGTTGCATCCGCCGTCGGCGGAGAATACGCCCAGTGCGCCTCCGACCTCCTCCCGCGCGCTGGAGTTGTAGTCGGAGATCGCGGACCCCCAACGAACGGCAAAGTCCTCGTACCGACTCGCCACCGGATTGAAGGAACAGACCTCCTGCCTGCATTCCGCGACGAGAATCCTAGTCACCGCCCGATTATCTCCGAACGGGCTATACTCCCAGCCGTATCGTGTGGCGTGGCGGTAGTGCGAGCCCGCCCGCGACAGAAAACGAAGACAAGATGATCGACGTCACCAACCTCCCCATGCGTGTGGGCCTCGGGCAGTTCCAGAAGGTCACGGAATCGCGGCTGCGGTTCATCAAGCAGTGCGGCTGCGACGACTTCCAGATCAACACCCCAGCGTTGCCGGGTAAGGAGCGCTGGGAGTACGAGGATCTCGCCACCTTGGTGTCCCAGGCAGAACGGGCGGACCTCCGGCTGATCGCTATCGAGAATGTGCCAAGACACTTCTACGACCGAATCATGCTCGGACAGCCGGGGCGCGAGAAACAACTCGACAACATGATCTGGACCGTGCGCAACATCGCGCGTGCCGGCATCCCATACCTCGGCTACAACTTCATGCCCGGCGGTGTCTGGCGTACCTCACAGGACACACCCGTGCGTGGGGGCGCACTTGCGACCTCGTTTCGCCTCAGCACGGCCCGGACCGTCGGGGCCGGCAACCAAGCCCAGTACGCAATCTGGGCAGGCGCACCGACGGACCGAGAGTACTCCGAGGAGGAGATCTGGGAGAACTACAGCTGGTTCATGGAGCGGATCCTGCCTGTTTGCGAGGAGGTGGGCCTACGCCTGGCGCTGCATCCTGACGACCCGCCAGTGCCGACCCTGGGGGGCATTGGCAGGGTCTTCCGAAACTTCGACAACTTTCGGCGGGCCATGGAGACCTTTGACAGCCCGATGCACGGGCTCGACTTCTGTCACGGCTGTTGGTCAGAGATGCGCGCCGGCAAGGGGGTGACGGATGCGATCCGCTACTTCGGGGAGCGCGGGAAGATCTTCTACGTGCACTTCCGCGATGTTCAGGGGCCCGTCGAGGATTTTACGGAGTGCTATCTGGGTGACGGCAACTGCAATCCGGTCGAGTCCATCCGCGCCCTCAAGCAGGTGGGGTTCCGTGGGTTCGTCATTCCGGACCATGTGCCGCGCATGGTCGGGGACGGCTCTTGGTGCCACAGGGGACGCGCTTGGACAGTGGGGTACATCCAAGCGCTCATTGCCGCCGTAGCCGCATAGTGAGCCGTCGCGGCGGCAAGCCCCGCAGCTGACCGCGGCTTACTGCGACCAGGGCGGGAGCAAAGCGAGCATGATCCACGGCAAGCATCTGCCGTAACGTGCGAGTCTCGAACGACCCCGGAAACAATGACGCGAGCCGTCTTGGCGTGGATTAGTCAATCAGCCCTCTCGCTCTGATTGCCACCGGCCACCAGTATCGTCGTCGCACGCTCAAGCACTTCGACGGCCTGATCCCTTGTGACTGTAGGGTAATCGTCGAGGAACTCGTCAAGCCGGTCGCCCGCTTGAAGGTGCTCCATCAGTATCCTTACCGGGATCCGCGTGCCGTTGAACACGGGAGTGCCGCCCAAGATGTCCGAGTTCCTGTCAATCAGCTTGTCCGTCGTGATTGCCTCCGTCCGTGATCGTTGGCCTCGGGCGCCAGCGATCTCTCGTTCCCCGCCGTTCGCTGCTCGTTGGCGATGGGCGGCGCCGATCCGACACTCCGCTCGCCCAGTCGTCAAGTGTCGGGTCAAGCGAACAGTATTGCAGTCAGCCCATTTTCGGAACTGTGAGACTATGGCAGCAACTCCCGCGAAACAACGAGGATCAAGCAACCGAAGGCAGTCCAGTCTCTTCGAAGGGAAACAACCATGGAGAACTCTCAAATGAACCGACGTCACTTCCTCAGCGCTTCCTCGGCCGCCGGTCTAGCGCTAGCCACAACTAGACAGACGAGCGTCGGGCAGTCCCGAGCAGCAAACGACCTGATCCAAGTGGGCGTTATCGGCCCCGGCGGACGCGGCACGCAGGTGATGAAGGAATGTATCGAGTTCGGCAGCAACTACCAAGCCCGAGTCACAGCCGTCTGCGACATCTGGAAACAACGTCTGGAAGCAGCGGCAAAGTTGGTTAGCGAATCCTACGGTGCGCAACCGAAGTCCTACCGGCATTACGAAGAACTGCTCGCCGATCAAGAGATCGACGCGGTGATCATTGCTACCCCCGACCACCAGCACGCCAAGATGCTGAAGGACGCCGTGGAAGCCGGGAAGGACGTCTACTGCGAGAAACCGATGGGAAACGTTCTTTCGGAGACCAACGAAGCGCTCGCAGCGGTCAAGGAATCAGACCGAATTGTCCAGATCGGGACGCAACGGCGAAGCTACCCACGTTATCGCTCCGCCACGGACATGATCAAGGAAGGTCGCGTCGGTGACATCGTCAAGGTCGACGTCATCTGGAACGCCTACAGCCCCTATCGCTGGGCCAGGAACCAAGCAGATCTGGATTCGTTGAAGGAAAGCGACGTCGACTGGGAGGCATTCCTGATGGGGAAGCCCTACCGGCCCTTCGACCCCAAGATCTACCGGTCGTTCCGACTGTTCCGGGACTTCTCGAGCGCGATCATTGACCAATGGATGACACATGGAGTTGATGTGATTCACATGCTGACGGGCGAGCCGTATCCGAGCAGCGTTGTGGCGCACGGGGGCGTGTACTTCTTCCATGACTATCGCGAGAACCCCGACAACGTCGAGGTCGCTCTCGAATACGGGCGCGGCGCCAAGAAGTTCCTGGCCAGCTATTCGACCTGCCTCAGCAACGCCGCCGGCAGCGCCACCCGGGTGATGGGCACGCTGGGAACTCTCGAGGTCGAGAACGTCTGGCGCGTATCCGGAGAAGGGAGCGAACACCCGAACGCTCTCGCTAGGACGGAAGAGATTCCAGAGAAGCCAGGGACAGTGCACCACATGGCGAATTGGCTTGACGCGGTGAGACGGCGAGACCACGATACGCTTTATGCGCCGGTCGAGGCTGGCTATGGGCACTCGATTGCGTGCATCATGGCAACAGACGCCCTGTGGAGCGGAAGGCGAATGACTTTCGATCCGGAAACCAAGCGCATCCAAGACGGCTAGAGAAAGTCATTCGAAAAGGAGCTGGGAGCCGATGCAACGAAGAGTTTTCACCAAGGTGCTGGGGGCCGGGGCCGCTTTTCTGCCTGCCGCCGCGGCCGGGGCGCAGGGGCGCGAAGGAATCAAGGTGGGCGTGATCACGCACGCGGGCGGTGCCCACTTGGACGCCTACTTTGCAGCACTCGCCGAGGCTGACGAAGTGGCTGCAGTATCGCTGTCCGACCCGGGCGGGCAAAACGTCGACGACGCCCGGGAGGCTCTGGGAACAAAGCTCAGCGCCGTGTACGACGAGCCAGCGACCCTCATAAGGGAACAAAGACCCGTTATGGCCCTCGTCAGCATGGAGGCTGCCTTGGCGCCGCCTGCGATCGAAGTCGCGCTCCGAGCGGGCTGCCATGTCATGGCCGAGAAGCCGGCCTGCGTTCGGATCGCAGATTTTCGTGGACTCCACGAGCTCGCGAAAACGAATGATCTGCATCTGATGCTGGCACTTGCGAATCGCCTCAATCCGGAAGTCCGCGAGGCTCGACGGCTGATCGGCGAAGGCATGATGGGCAGAATCTACGGTGTCGAGGCACATCTGATCGCCGACCAGACTCGCCTGACCCGCCCCGCCTACCACAAGACCTGGTACGCGAAGAGATCGCGTGGCGGAGGCGGCCACCTGATCTGGCTGGGGATCCACTGGCTCGACCTCGCCACATTCCTGACGGGCTCTGGAATCGTAGAAGTCGCGGGATTCAAGGGTGTGGTAGGCGGGCAGCCTCTGGATGTGGAAGATTCGGCCGCCATCGCGATGAAGTTCGCAAATGGCGCTTTCGGAACGATGACTTCTGGCTACTATCTCGATAAGGGGTACCATTCCCAGATCAAGATCTGGGGATCGCATGGCTGGCTCGAGATCAGACGGCACGGTGGTCTCCCGCTCTCCTGGTACAGCCGCAAGGAGCACAATCCCCGCATTCATCGGATCGAAGAGTTCCCGGAACCGTCAGGTTATACGCCGTTCGTAAAGGCATGCGTACGCGCGAGCGCAGGCCTCGAGGAACCTCCGCTCACCGTGGACGATAGCCTCCGAGCCCTGCAGACCGTGTTTGCCTGCTACCAAGCTGCGGAGACGGGCCGTGCGCAGCTCGTCGGCTGAGTCATGGCCCTGCAATTCGCATACGCCCTCGATCCCGAAGAGTCCGACAAGCGTGCGTGGCAATACTGGCCTTCCTCTGCGACCCTGTCCTGCCGCGTGTGGAGCGGGGCTCCCTCGAGCTCGTAGGGGTGTTGCACGACGATCGCGACTTGCACCACACGCATGTCGCGGAGCAAGAGCGGCAGCGTAGGGCTGCTTGCCGGTGTCTGAGGTGCCTATAGTTTGGTGGACGGGTGTGGCTGCGCCGGTCGCGAGGGGCTCAGCAGCGTTGTTGCATGTTGGCCGGTCAACCAGCGAACGTCAGAACGGGAAGTCGGCTACATTCCTTCACTCCCATGGCGGAGGGGATCGCGATAGGATCAGCCTCCGCACGCCAACAATGACCAGGACCCTGTCGGGTAGTGCGGCCAACCGAGCCCTGCATTCTGACTCAAGATCATCCGCCGTTGGGCAGCCTGAAGCCTCTTCCCGAGGCCCCGAGCCAGGGTCGGAGCGAAATGATGCTTCGGCCGCAGCTCCCCGTCGGTGGGAGCAGAGCAACTGCTGCCTGGCTGTGCCGGTGACCGGTTTGGCCGATCTCCCGGCGTCGCATGTTCGCGATAGCGGCACGACCGCTCGTCGCAGTCCTCGATCGATTCACCCGCCGACAGCGATCGGGGAGACTCACGGGGACTAGAACCGCATATCAGAGACGCAGCCCAGTGCAGGGCCCGCCGGGCGCGCCTCCTGCTGACCCGAGTCGGCCGCTCACACCTGCTTTGGGCGCATCGCAGGTGTCATCAGAAAGCGATCCAACCCGCCTGGATCGCGATGGCCAGCAGGATTCCTGCGGGAGACACGAAGGCCAGCGTGAGCGCGCAGATCCACAGCCATGCGGTCACCGTCTTCCCGGGGGCGATCGCGGCAGGGATCCTTCGGTGCCGCAAGTAGAGCGTCCCGAGTCCAAGCACGGGATACATCACCGCGGCGATCAGGCTGCTGGTCACGAGCAGCATCTGTGGCGGGTTTTCGAATAGCCAGTACGCAACGCAGTAGAGCGCTAGCGCAACGGCAAGGAAGATCCGTATGAACCGTCTGCGCACCGAGTAGTCCGAGACCTTGATCAGTCCGATGACACCCAGTGCGTCTGCCAGAACCCTGCTGGTGCCGGCGGCGCCCGAGAGCACCGTGCTGATCAGGACAAAGAAGGCTCCCACGATGAACAGCCCGGCGGCCCAGCTCCCGAGCCCCTCCGTGTAGATTGCGCTCAAGGCCGAGAGCGCCTCGCGACCGTCGGGATCCAGTTGGCGCGCGCGCAGGATCGCAGCACCGAGCAGGTAGAAGCAGACCGTACTGGCCGTGTAGACCACCATGGTCAGCCCGGCGTCCGTGTACATCACGCGGATCCAGCCTTTCGCCCTTTGCTGCCATTCCGGGCCGGGCTGCGGCTCGCCTACGTGACGCGCGTATCCCTTTTCGACACACCAGTAGGTGTAGCTCCACATTTCGGCGAACGCCACACCAGTGCCGGCGTACATGGCGAGCGCCGCCAGCACCAAGGGTGTCGTGACCGCTGCGGGCACGTCCAGCGAGAGCCCGGATGCCAGCTCGGGCCAACTGATCGAGAACTCGGTCCAGCGGAGCGCGCCGGTGCAGACGACCGTGACGAGCGTGAATGTCGAGACCAGAATGATCAGCACCTTCTCCAAGGAAGCGTACGTGCCCGCAATGAGAACGGCGCCGCAAAGCACGGCAACGAGGATCGACCAGTACCTCGCGCCGCCTTCTCCGAAGATCCCGGGGACCGCCAGCTCAAGAACTTGGCCGGTCCCTCCCAAGATCGCGCCGGAATTGACGAAGATCAGCAGCATCGTGCCGAGCCACAACCACATGAACCAGTTCATTCGAGGACGTGACGGACTGGTGGGTGCCCCACTGCTCACCGGAGCCTGCTGTCGGCGCAGGAACCAGGCCAGCAGGACCGCCACAGCAAGTACTCCGACGGCGAGACACAACGCGAACAGATTGGGATCTGCGCCACCTTCCGCCTGCACAAAGACCGACAGCGCCACTACGCAAGCCAAGACGACTCCAGCCATCCAAGGGATGGTCAGCCAATCGGGGCGCTTGCCAGAAGGGCCCGGCAGCGAATTGAAGACCTTCAGGAATGTCTCGCCGCTGGCGATGGTGTGACGAGCCAGTTCCGTCTGGACCACCACCTTGACCAAGCACGAGAGGACCACAAACCACAGCAGAACGAAGCCAGCCATCGCTCCGAGCTTGGTTGTGACGATCAGTTCGCCCGAGCCCACGACCGATCCCGCAAGGATCATCCCCGGGCCGACTTGGCGAAACGTTGCGCGGAGGCCTTGGGGAGGATCAAGGCAGTCCTCTCGGGTTCTTGAGTACGGATCCGACACTCGCATTAGCTCATTCCCGCCCACAGAAGGTCTTGGCCGTTCAGTCGACCGGAACACACCGATCCATCGGGACAGTAGCGCAAAGCCGGCGACGACCGACAGGGCCCAGTGGAGAGTGGGATCGCCGACGGAGCCCCAGACACTCTAGCGCGAGCGACTGCCGGTGGATCCACCGACGCCCGTTGAGCTGTCTCAGAGCTGATGGCCAGCCGTTCCCATCAACGAGGCAATCCCTCTGGCGACGGAAGGCTGGTCCGCCTCCTGCTGAAGCGCCAAGCCGAGCCCTGCCCACCGATGCTGATGCGGGCGCTGCGCGCGGTCAAGAACATCGGCTTCAATCCTCAGCGGACTCCGTCGGCGGGATAAACGTCGAGAGCCCTGTTGCACGCCTGGCAGAATTGCAGAGCTGCAAGGATCCGGAAGCGCTGCGCCGCCAGTGCGATAGTGGGCACACGGCGGAACTCACGCCAGAACGCCGCATACCCGACCATAGTCAGGTTGTGAAGGTCCAGGTAACGCAGTCGGCCTCCAACTCGAACCCACAAGTTCAGACATCGCCGAAGGCACGTCAGCCTACTGAAGAGTCGTGACGACCCGATAGGTCCGCGGCAGTTGACCACGACGAGAATCGACGAATACGTTGAATCCGAATCGACGGCCTCGGTCGTTCGCCCGGCGTACTCCACGGGCAGGGCTGGACAGCGTCTGAACTCGGGCCGATTGTGGCGAAAGCCCCTAGACCCCGGTGTTAGCCTGTCTAGTGGTTGGGGATGACCGCTGCAGTCGCTCCGCCGGGACTAGGAGGTATCAATCTATGATGGCGCGCCTTCCGATCGCCTTGGCTCTGGCCACCGTCATTTGGACGGCCGGGGCATCGGCACAGGAACCCGCGATTCCCGCGGACGCAGAATCCGCCGTGGCCGCACTCAACGCATCGCCGAGGCACGGAGAGTGGATCGACGTTCAGGAGGGCCGCTCGGGTGCCAGCCGCTGGGGAGACACCATCCGATCTTGGATCGTATACCCAGAACGCGCCTCGCGTGCCCCGGTCGTAGTCGTGATCCATGAGATCTTTGGCCTGACCGACTGGATTCGGGCGGTCGCCGACCAGTTCGCGGCAGAGGGCTTCATCGCAATCGCTCCGGACCTGCTTTCGGGGCACGGCCCAGACGGCGGGGGCACACCGGCCGACCGTCAAGCAGCCGTTGCGCTGGTGCGCTCTCTCCGAGTCGAGGACACCACACGCCGACTCTCGGCCGTGGCCAGGCACGCGCTGTCGCTACCCGCTTCCAACGGCAAGTTCGGCTCGGTGGGCTTCTGCTGGGGAGGCTCGACGAGCTTCCAGTTCGCGGCCAATGAGGCGGATCTCGACGCAGCCGTCGTTTACTATGGCTCGTCGCCGGATGCGAAGATGCTGGCCCGCATTCAAGCGCCGGTCGTCGGCCTCTACGGTGGCGACGACGCGCGCGTCAACGCAACGATTCCAGATGCGGTCAGGGAGATGCGGCGCTTTGGCAAGTTCTACGAACCGCACCAGTTCGACGGGGCGGGCCACGGATTCCTCCGACAGCAGTCTGGCCGCGAAGGAGCAAATCTGGAGGCAACGCGCAAAGCTTGGCCGATGACCGTGGCCTTCTTCCGGGAGCACATGGAGTGATGCCACAACTGCGCCAACTCCCACAATTGCCGCTCATAGCCTCGATCTTGGCGCTCGCTGCCCTCGCGGCACCGGCGGCAGGCGCCGGTTTGAACGTGGTCTTCATGATGGCCGACGATCTCGGCTGGAATGACGTCGGCTACCACGGCAGCGACATCCGCACGCCCAACATCGACTCGATCGCCGAGCGCGGAGTGCGCCTCGAACGCTACTACGCCACACCCCTTTGCAGCCCCACGCGGGCCGCGTTTCTGACCGGGAAGCTGCCGCTCCGGTACGGGGTGGACAGGCCAATCGAGGGAGTGGGATCGCTGCCGGTGCAAGAGCGCCTGCTGCCTGAGATCCTCCGGTCTGCGGGCTACCAGACCGCGATGGCGGGAAAGTGGCATCTAGGCCTGTCCCACGTCAGCCATCACCCGCACAACCGCGGCTTCGACAGCGCCTATGGGCACCTTGGACCGGCGGTCGACTACTGGACGCACATCTGGGAAGGCGGCTTGGACTGGCACCGCAACGGCGAACCGATCTCCGAAGAGGGCTACTCAACGGCCCTGATCGGCGAGGAGGCCGAGCGTGTGATCCGCGATCGGGACGCAAGCCGACCGCTCTTCATTTACGTCGCGTTCAACGCTCCGCATGCCCCGCTGCAGGCCCCGCCAGCAACGGTGGCCCGGTACGAGAGCCTCTCCAACCCCAACAGACGGACCTACGCAGCCATGGTCGAGGAGTTGGACACGGCTGTCGGGGGCATTGTGAAGGCCTTGGAGAGCGCCGAAATGCTCGAGAACACCCTAGTGGTCTGGTGCAGCGACAACGGCGGGGCCGTGCGCATCGGAGCGGACAACTCACCGCTGCGAGACGGCAAGGGCGGCGTCTTCGAGGGCGGGATCCGCGTCCCGGCCGTGGCGTGGAAGCCCGGCGAGGCCGAGGGTGGCCGGACTGTGGACCAGATGGTCACCGCAGTGGACTGGCTCCCTACGATCCTCAATGCGGCAGGCATCGAGCCGACGGATCAACGATCCATAGACGGCGTAAACGTATGGCCCGCCATCGCACGGGGGGAACGGGTCGACCGGCCCGCACCCTACGTTGTCGGAGTCTTCCGGAACGTGGCGGTCATCGACGGGCCGTGGAAGTACGTCGAGGCCCTCCCTCGGGGAGGCAACCAGCTCGGGGAGCACCTCTTCAGGCTCGACCATGATCCTGGAGAGAGCCAGAACCTTGCGGAGGAGCACCCGGAGAAGCTGTCGGAGCTGCGACAGGTCTTGCGCGAATTCCCTCGCGCCGAGACTGTTTCGCCGAACATTCTGGAACCGGGAGCAAGGCGCAGGAGGGCAGCAGGCGGGGCGCCCGGGAAGACGCCGCGCAGAGGGCCCGGCCGCGGAGCCGGCCCTCCGGAAGGCTGGAAGGAAATCACACGCGAGCCATGGGCCGCGTCGGCCCGCCGCGATTGAGCCCGACCACCGCTCGCGTCAGAGCGGGACGAGCACTCCTCCCACAAACACCGCATGCAGGTCCCGCAGGTTGTGGATGTTGTCGCGCGGGTCCGCATTGAGGATGACCAGATCGGCGTAGCCGCCAGCTTGAACGGCACCAATATCTGACGCCATCCCGAGCGCGGCGGCGCTGCCGGCGGAGAACGCGCGAATGACCTCCAGCGCCGTAAGTCCAGCCCGCTTCATCAGGAAACACTCGCGGTAATCGCTGTACCCCTCGAACGTATTCGGAAAGCCGGATCCGCTGGCGAACCCTATGGCGACACCGCTCTGCGCGAGCTTGCGGAGGTTCCGGAGCGCCATGCGGAAACGCTCCTGCTTCAGGGCGTGGTCGGGGTCCAAAGCCTGCGCCACTTGAACCGGTCCCCGCAGGTGTCCGGAGATCCCCGGCAATAGCGAGCGCCGCAGGTACCGGTCCCCTAGCCACTCGGGCCGGTCCTCATAGGAGAATCTGGCCGTCTCCGCGAATAACGCCGGCGCGTAAACCGTGCCGGTGTCCTTCATCGCCTCCACGAAGTCCTGGCCGACCTCGGTATCAGTGATGCTTGCCGCAAGCAGTCGAGCGCCGGCTTGCACACCGGCAAGTGCCGCCGCCAGCTTCGATGTGACGACAGATACCCTCAGATTCCTCCGGCTAGCGCGGCGGATCACGGCTCTGGCGTCCCGCAGCTCTCCCGCATCCGGCGGACCATGCCCCACCCAGAGTTCAATGAAATCCGCACCATCCGCGGCAAGGCGGTCGACCGCAGAAAGTGCCGCACGTCGCCCTCGGATGGTCTCGAAGAGCGGCTGCATCTGCGTGCTTGTCATGCCTGGCGGAAGGAGACGCCCGATCGCGCGGAGGGGCGAGAGCGCTCGTGCCTGCCTTGGTGGACTCCCCGAGCCTGTGCCAGTGCGAACCGACGCGACTGTGCCGCCGTCCGGGGCAAGCGTGGCAGCAGTGGTTACCCCGTACGACGCATAGGTCGCAAGGTGGCGCGCGATGACGGACGGGATGAAGTGGTCGGGTGGTTCAGCCGGGCTGCGCACCAAGCCGGCCAACCCGCGCAGGTTCACCATTCCGGGGACCACAAACTTCCCGGATGCGTCGACGAGCATTGCCTCGGCGGGGGCGCGAACCGTGCCAGCCGGGCCCACGGCCGACACGCGGCCGGCCTGAAGGAGAATGTCCACTCCCGCTCGGGGTTCCTGGCCGGTGCCGTCAATCAGCGTCGTGCCCTGGATGAAGACCGGTGGCACTTCTTGCGCTGCCGAAACTCCCAGCAACACGATGGGGCCCAGCGCGGCCGCGAACCTTGCGGGAGTGAGCCAGTCCCGGTTCCGGACTTCGGAGCCGGTGGGACGGGAACCTCTAGCGATCCACTCGATAAGCACGCAGCAGTTCCCAGTCGAAGTCCACCCCATGGCCTGGCCGGTCGGAGGCGGTGGCGACACCCTCAGAAATGCGCAGGGGACGCCTTACGAAATCGTCCAGCCCGAACCCGTGAATCTCGAGGAAAGAAGCGTTCGGAACGGCGGCCAGCAGCCCCACATGGACGTCGTGGGCCCCATGGGTCGTGACTGGCAGGCCGTGCGCCTCGGCGAGGTGGGCAACCTTGAGCCAGACTGTGATCCCGCCACAGTTGGTGACGTCGGGCTGCGGGTACGCCACGGCGCCTCCCGAGATCATGGCCGTGAACTCCGAGATCGTGTGCAGGTTCTCGCCCGCAGCCACCGGGACGGGACCCTCGCGCTGGATCCTGATGTGGCCTTCGATATCGCCAGGCTCGATGGGCTCTTCGAGCCAAAGCGGATCGAACGCGGCCAATGCCCGTGAGGCCCGCAAGGCCTCGGCCACGGTCCACTTCATGTTCGCGTCCACCATGAGCGGAAGGTCCGGCCCGATCACCTCGCGGACGGCGGAGACCCGTTCCACGTCCTCGCTCAACCGATCGCGGCCGATCTTCATCTTGAAGGCCCGGAAACCTGCTGCCATCCTTGCACGCGTCCGGTCGGCCAATTCGTCCGGGGGCTGGTCCAGGTCGATTCCGCTGGCGTACGCCTCGACCCTCGGCGAACTCCCGCCAAGCAGTCGCCACAACGGCTCCCCAAGCGCCTTGGCCTTCAGGTCCCAGAGGGCCATGTCCACAGCCGACATCGCGAAGCTCGCCGGTCCTCCTCGCCCTGCATAGTGCGTCGCGCGCCACATCAGCCGCCACGCTTCCTCCGTGCGCCGCGGATCCCTTCCGGCCAACAAGGGCGCAAGATCGTCTTCAATCAGGGCGTGGATTGAGGAAGCGGCCGACTCGCCGACTGTGTAGGTGTAGCCGAGTCCCTCCACTAAGCTGCCCGCCACCGCGCGAACCGTGACCAGCGAGAAAGTCCGGATCGTGCCGTGCGTGGAGTCGCTGACAGGACGGGGCAACGGGATGGAATGGCGCGTTACGCGCAGGCGGTCAAGCTGCATCTGGGTAGGCAAACGAGGATACAACGATCCTAGGTGCGATCTGTACAATGGGGCTTCGTCGTGGCCGCTGCGGGGAGCACGCCGACGCGGATGTCTCAGCAGGATTCGGGGCGAATCGCCCGGGCTATCACGCGATCGCACCAGCGCGGATCCAAAGCGCTGATCGCCTATCTCACCGCAGGTGACCCATCGCCGGACCGGACAGTCCCGCTGATTCTAGCCTTGGAACGGGGTGGGACCGACGTCCTCGAGCTGGGTGTGCCATTCTCGGACCCGATCGCGGACGGTCCGGTCATTCAGCGAGCCAGTGAGCACGCGCTCAGCACAGGCACGACCGTCCAAACCGTCCTGCAAGTCGTTCGGGATCTGCGGGCCGTGTCAGCGCTGCCCGTTGTGCTGTTCAGCTACCTCAACCCGGTCCTGCGCTACGGCTTCAAACGCTTCGCAGCCGACGCCGCAGAGGCCGGCGTGGACGGGGCGCTGCTAACGGACCTGACAATCGAGGAGTCCGAACTGTACGTCTCGCACATGCGCGCTCAAGGACTGGATTGCGTCTTTCTGGCAACCCAGACGACGCCGTCCGACCGCATTGCCGAGATTGCGCGGCTCAGCAGCGGATTCCTGTATCTAGTCTCCCGCGCTGGGGTTACCGGCATCCGCAAGAGCATCTCCAGCGATGCTTCGCCTTTGGCAGAGCGTGCCCGAGAGGTGACGAACCTGCATTTGGCCCTCGGGTTCGGTCTGTCCACCCGAGCGCACATGCAGGAAGTCGCGCCGTACTCCGACGCGGCCGTCGCGGGCACGGCATTCATGAGGCTGATTGCCGAGAACCGGAGCGCAGAAGATCTGGAAGAGCGGGTGGAGACCCTTGCCCGGGAGCTGAAGGCGGGGTTGGAGGCGGGACCGGCCACCAGGATGGCGTCGAATCAATGAAGGCTCTCAACGACTGGCGGGAGCAAATCGACCGGGTGGACCGTTCCTTGGTGGAATTGCTCAACCAGAGGGCGGGGGCCGTGCTGGCACTCGCCCCCCTGAAACGGAAGTACGGTCGGCCAGTAAGGGAGCCCGACAGGGAGCGCGAGGTCTTGGCGAACATCCGTGGGGCGAATCGCGGACCCTTGTCTTCGTCGGCCCTTGAGCGCGTCTTCGAGACTGTCATGGACGAGATGCGGGCCATTCAGAACAACGAGGACGGGTGATCGGTGGAACCGATCAAGACGGTCACCGTAGCAGGCGTCGGGCTGATCGGAGGCTCGTTCGCGTTGGCCCTCCGGCGCTTGGGGTTCCGTGGGCGGATTCTGGGGGTGAGCTCTCCAAGGACGATCGCGGAGGCGACCAGCCTTGGCGTTGTGGACCAAGGCTGCACGCTAGCGGAGGCCGTGCCCCAGTCGCAGCTGGTCTACATGGCCCAGCCGGTGGAGCGAATCGTACGGCAATTGGAGACGGTGCGGGGACTGGCTCAGTCGGACGCACTCGTAACGGACGCCGGTAGCACGAAATCGGTCATTGTGAGCAAGGCTGCCGAACTCTTCGGCGACGGCCCTCACTTCGTCGGCGGCCATCCAATGGCTGGCAAGGAGGGCCGCGGAGTGGCGATCGCTGATGCAGACCTGTTCGAGGGCGCAACCTACGCCTTGGTCCCCACCGGTGACTCCGTTCCGTGCACGCCCGTGATCAGGCAGTTTCGCGAATGGCTGGACCGCATGGGCTGCCGCCAGCGTGAGATGCGCGCGGACCACCACGACGCCGTCGTGGCTTGGACGTCCCACATGCCGCAATTGATCTCGACCTCACTGGCGGCCGCAATCGGGCGAGCCTTGGACGGGATGGGGGAAATCGACCTGGCGGGCTCGGGCCTGCGGGACATGACCCGGCTCGCGGCCAGCTCGCATGACGTTTGGGCCGGAATCCTGCGGACGAACCTCGGCCCGATTCAGGCGGCGCTGAAGGCAGTCGCTGTCGAGATTGAAGATCTGCGCCAAGCCTTGGAGCGAGGAGAGGAGAAGGGCCACTTCGAGCGCGGCCAGCAGCTCCGCCGCCGACTCGCTGTCCGGTGACCGGCGGCTGCGTCAGACCGGCGCGGGAATCGGCAACTTGGGCGCCGTGCGCCAGAGCCGCTCCAAGTCATAGTAGTAACGCTTGTCCCTGGAGAAGACGTGGACGACGAAATCGCCGAAGTCCATTAGGATCCACTCTGCGTTCCGGTAGCCCTCCACGCAGCGCGGGCGCCGACCCTCACCCTTGAGCGCACGTTCGACCGAATCGGCAATGGCCTGAACCTGCCGTGTGCTGGTGCCGTGACAGATCACGAACTGCTCGGTCATCGTGCTCACCTGCCCGATGTCCAGAATGACCGTATCGATGGCCTTCCGCTCACCTGCGGCATTCACGGCGACTTCCCAGTCTTCCATGCGAGCTGGCCGTTCCGAGGTGCGGAGCGGGTGGCGAGTGCCCTCATTCTATCCCGCTCGAGATGCCCCGACCAGCCTGGCAGCAGCGGCCACGGATCGGCGGACGCCGCTGCCCGCTAAAATGGCATTGGCATGCGCTGCGCATTCTGGCTTGCCTCGCTTGCACTCGCTGCGGTCGTCGGACCGGCCCTGCGGGCGCAAGTGGACCCTGAATTGAGCCGGGTACGCGATCTGGTGAGGGCGGGGGCGCTCCCCAGACGCGCGCTGGTCGAAGCCCAGAATAACGTGCTCAAACGCGGCTACCGGGAGACGCTCACCGACACCCTGCTGAAGGCCTCGCTCCGGCGAGACGAGATCGAGCACATGCTCACAGCGGCCTCCGGCCTGCTGCGGCTAGCGCAGGACGAGTTCAACTTGGTGTCCGCCCGGGTCGAGGCGGGAGCGCTGCCGGCCAAGCGGCTCCAAGTCGCAAGGGACGAGCTGGAGATTGCGGAGCGCCAGGCTGAGCTGGCCCAAACGCGGGCCGACCTGATCCGGCAGATCGAGCGCATTGCGGCCGCCGAGACTTATCTGGAGGAACTGCAGGGCGAGGAGATGGCCTATCGATTCGAGGGATTCAACCAGTACGAGATGGAGGCCCTGAACGACGTCTCCGAGATGTACTACCAGACCTTCGGCCATCCCCCTCCCGTCAGCGCGGACGGCGACACAGACTGGCACCGCTCAATGGGGCTGGACCACACCGGTAGGTTCGACGTCGCCGTGCATCCGGACTCTGAGGAGGGCGCCTTCCTCACATACATGCTGGAGAGCCTAGGGATTCCTTACATTGCATTCCGCAGCGCAGTACCCGGACAATCAACCGGACCGCACATCCACATAGGTCCGCCCAGCGACCGAATCGAGCCGGGCGGCTATCCGTAGAGGTTGCACGCCCGCCTCCGCACCCCCTTCAGTACTCTAGACAGCCGGTTGGTTGAGAGGCACATCGGTTCAGTTCCGCCCCGGCGCATGAGGCGATGTAGGCCACCACTATGAGGGGTCCTACCCTCTGTTCACTCCCTCGACCCAAGTTCATCACTTGGTGGAGCCACCATAGAGCGGACCAAGTGAGATGGGCGACTTGGACTCCTTCGAGCGCGAGCCGCAAGGACTCGATGTCGGGCGTCCCCGCGACAGAACTCGACCATGGCCGGAGCGCGGAGCCGCAGGCTCAAAGGCGCGCGGGCTAGAAACCGAACGGGGCAGCTTGCAGGGACAGCACCTTAAGCAGGCACTCGCCGATTTAGCCTGAGGTACCGGCGATGAGCACGGCCGCACGCGACGGCGCGATCGAGTCGCCCACTGCGGCGGTATCGAGGACTGGCGCCCTAGGCCTAGCGCAGTCTTGGGCTGCGGTCTCCTCCAGGCTCGCATAGCGCCCAATCCCGCATCACACTGAAGGGTTTGATAATCCTTGAGCCATGAGATTCCTTGCCGCACTATTCGTACCAACACTCGCCTTAGCAGCGAACACCTACGACGTCGTTGTCTACGGCGGCACGCCCGGCGGCATATCGGCTGCGGTCACAGCGGCAAGGTTGGGCCGATCCGTCGCGCTGATCGAATACCATCCGCACATTGGGGGGATGTCCGCCAGCGGCCTAGGCAAGTCCGACATCGAGAACCGAGACGCCATTGGCGGCGTGTTCCGCGAGTTCGTCGGCCGGGTTCGAGACCACTACGTCGAACGGTACGGGCCAGAGTCCGACAACGTCAGGCTCTCGCGCGATGGATATTACTACGAGCCGTCAGTTGCGGAGGCTGTTTTCGACCGCATGGTGGGAGACGCGGGCGTAGCGGTCTACCGAAGTTACCGGCTTGACGAGGTGATCCGTGCCCACGATCGGGTCACCGGCATCCGGGTACTCAACCGGGCGACGGGGCGAGCGGAGGAGTTTCGCGCCAAGGTCTTCGTGGACGCCACCTACGAAGGGGACTTGGCAGCATTCGCAGGGGTGCGGTATCGCTTGGGAAGGGAGAGCCGCCGAGACTTCAATGAGTTGCACGCGGGGGTCGTGTACCAAGATCACAACTCGCGCCGCTTCCTGCCCGGCACTACCGGAGAGGGCGACCATCGGCTGCAAGCGTACACGTTTCGGCTATGTCTCACCACTGACGGGGCAAACAGCTATCGGCTTGAGCGGCCGCCCCCCGACTACGATCGCTCGCGCTATCTCGGGTACGTTGACGACTGGAAGGCCGGGCGCTTGGACGCGCCAAGAGGCGTGGAGGGCACGAAGACAGGAAGAGGGTATTTTGCCCCAACGTTCGGAACGCTCGTCCGTGCGCTTTCGATCACCGAGATCCCTAACGGCAAGACGGATGTAAACATGAACCCGCGACCGCTGGGCTTCCCCTTCTCGGAGGAGAACGAAGGCTATCCGGAAGCCGACTGGCAGGAAAGAGAACGGATTACTGAGCGCATCAGGAACATCACTCTAGGGTTGCTGTACTTCCTCCAGAACGATCCGATCGTCCCAGCTGAGCACAGAGCTCTTGCCAATCGGTACCATCTGGCAAGGGACGAATTCCAGGACAACAACCACTTCCCTTGGCAGCTCTACGTGCGTGAGGCCCGCCGAATCGTCGGTCTCTACACATTCAGCGAGCACGACGTGATCGTCGGTCCGGATTTGGGACGTGCGCGCGTCCATCCAGACAGTGTCGCCGCAGGAGCGTTCCCGCTGGACAGCTTCCCGGTGCGGAAACGCCAACCGGGGCACGATACGGCGCTCGAGGGCTACATTCTGATGCTTGACGAGTTCACCAAGCCGTACCAGTTGCCATTTCGGATCATGGTACCCGAGAAGGTGGATGGCTTGCTGGTCCCGGTTGCGGTGTCGGCGACGCATGTTGCATTCTCCACGGTGCGTATGGAGCCGACATGGATGGCCCTCGGCCAGGCAGCTGGTGCAGCTGCCCACTTGGCCGTTGGCTCGGGAGTCGAGCCTAGGGATGTGGACTTGGGCCGTCTGCAGCGGCTGTTGCTGAGCGATGGCCAGGTCATCACCTACTTCACCGACTTAGATGCCGCCGACCCCGCCTTCGAGGCGTTGCAATATTACGGAACAAAGGGTTTCTTCAATGACTACACCGCGCGATCCGCCGAGCCGCAGACTCGGGAACAGGCTGCCCGGTGGGTTAGGCTCGCCGGGCACGAGACTTCGAGCTGGCAGGGGACTGAGTTCCTTACGCGCGCGGAGCTTGCTGAGTGGCTGGGGGACACATCCATTGAGTGGGCCGCACCGGACAATCTCGAGAAGCACCCGACTGACCCGGTCCGGCGAGGGGAGTTCTGCCTAGCGTTGTACAAGAGGAGCCAACCATAACGGCCGCGGATGAGACGAAAGACGGGGCTGCCTTGACGGTTGCCGTCCGTTCGAAACGTTTGACGGCCAGAAGATCGTCCGGTAAGTGAGCGCTTGGTCCTGAATTGCACGACACGCCAAAGCGCGGCAGCGGAGAATGACGTCGCATGAGACAAGTTGCCATTAGCCTCTTGGCGATCGCTTTCGCCGGTTGCACCACTCCGCCTAGAGAAGAGCTGTCGCCGCCGCACCCCGTGACAAACCCCACAAGCCCGCTGATGCTCAAGCTGCCGGGTTATGAAGGTGATCCGGGCGGAATCGCATTCATGCAGTTGCCGAGACTTCCAGCAGAGCATGCCGTCATTAGCGATGTCCGCGACCGAGGAGGCACGTGGGTGCATCAGCACGCATACCTGGCTCACTTCGCCGGCCGTTACTGGGCGATGTGGAGTGATGGCCCAGGTGTGCCGAAAGACGGCGTTTCGGAAGAACAGCATTTCAACATCGTGCCGGGCCATGACCAAGCAGGCACACGTGTGTCGTACGCAACCAGTGAGGACGGCGTTGCGTGGAGCGAGCCCGGTGATCTCTCTGGCCCACCGCGGATTGAGGGGTACGGCTGGATCGCGCGAGGCTTTTGGGTGCGCGACGGGGAAATGCTGGCGCTGGCCAGCCACTTTCACGCTCCAGGCTATCCCGGACTCGGACTGAGCCTTGAGGCGTTCCGTTGGGATGATGTCGCGGACAGGTGGGTCGCACATGGTCAGGTCATGGACGATGCGATGAACAATTTCCCTCCCAAGCAACTGCCGGATGGCCAGTGGATGATGACGCGACGCGATCATCAGCGGCAGGTCACGGTGATGGTTGGTGGCGTGGAGAGCTTTGACCGCTGGGTTGTCCACCCGATGGCCAGTTACGACGGGGAGGGGCGCCCGGAAGAACCGTACTGGTACACGCTTCCCGACGGACGCAACATTGTGGCCCTGATCCGCGACAATGGCGGGTCGAAGCGCCTGCTACGGACCTTCTCAATCGACAACGGCAGTTCTTGGAGCAGACTGATTCGTACCAATTTTCCCGACGCGCGAAGTAAGTTCTTCGTGTTGCGTACCTCCCGCGGGTACTACGCGCTGGTCTCGAACTCGAATCCAGCGCGGCGCGATCCACTCACCATCGCAATCAGTCAGGACGGCCTAGTTTTCGACCAACTGTTTTTCTTGGCAGGCGGACGACACGTTGACTATCCGCACATCATCGAACACGACGGCCATCTGCTGATCGCCTTCTCAGGAGCAAAACAGACCATGGAGACGCTCAAGATTTCACTAGCGGACATAGACGAGGCACAATCCGATCCGGGATAGACAGTTTCCGGTCGGTGATCGAGAGTGTCGGGACGCTCATTCTCTCCCAAGTGATTCGAACGGCAATGGATGTCGCAGACGTTGCCACTTGTTCAGCATCCAGGCCGCGCTGAAGTCCTCCGTCAGGATCGGCCGCACCCCGGAATCGTCGCTACCGTCGATCAAAGAGCAGTTCGTAACCAGCGAGACTACCTTCCCTCGCCCATACGGTCCGGCGCCTAGAGTGACGTCCTCAAGCGCGGCTACCGGCAGACGCTCACCGACACCCTGCTGAAGGACTCGCTGCGGCGAGACAAGATCGAGCACATGCTCGCAGCGGTCTCCGGCCTGCTGCGGTTGGCGCAGAACGAGTTCAACTTGGTGTCCGCCCGTATCGAGGCGGGAGCGCTGCCGGACAGGCATCTCAAAGTCGCAATGGAGGAACTGGAGATTGCCTAGCGCTAGGCCGAGCTGGCCCTGACGCGGGCCGACCTGATCCGACAGGTCGAGCGCATCGCGACCGCCGAGACGTATCTGGAACAACTGCAGGGCGAGGAGATAGCCTATCGCTTCGAGGGATTCAATCAGGTACGAGATGGAGGCCCTGCACGACATTAATGCCCCTCCGATGAGCACGGACGGCGACACCGACTGGCACCGCTCAATTGTGCTGGACCACACTGGCAGGTTCAACGTCGCCCTGCATCCAGACTTTCAGGAGGGCGCGTTCCGGACACACATGCTGGAGAGCCAGGGGATTCCTTGCGACCCATACCACAGCGCCGTTCCCGGACAGTCAACTGAACCGGAAATCCACGTAGGCCCGCCTAGGGCCCTGAACCGAGCCGCGAGGCTATCCGTAGAAGCCGCACGCATGCCCCCGCGCCTACTTGAGGGCCACAGCGCGGCCGGTTGATCGCGAGGCACGGCGGCCCAGTTAGGCCCCGGCGCAAGAAGCGATGTCGGCCACCATTAGGAGTGACGCTTTCAACTGTTTGCTCCATTGAGGCCATCTCGGGCCTGCCGCTCGGCCGCATTCCGGGAGCTACGCGAGGCCGCCACGCTAGGCGGGCGGGCAGAGGGTCAGAGATCCCTCAAGCGCAGACTAACGGCTACGGCCACACGGCAAGATGGCTGATCTGAAGAAGGGACTCGGCGCGTGAGGGGCTGCGAATCCTGAAGCCGGCCACCGTCGAGTGGTCGTTCTGGGTAATCTAGCAGGGCACCTTCCCGCGTTCGGCTTCAAGTAGCTGGGCCAGACCAGTGGGCCCGGCGGCCACCAGTTCGCGGATGATCAGGGCCACCAAGGCCGGGGAGGGCACGGAGTGCCCGTCGAGGTCAGGGCCGCTGCCGACTCTCGGTCTCCCTGCGAAAGGCAGCGGTGAAGTAGTCGGCGGCGCTCGTGACGCATCGGTGATCCTGCCGTACTGGGCACTTGTTGATGCCGGCGGTGGAGGGAGGGCTGCACTTGGGTGACGGCGGGACACTCGGTCCTCCAAGACGATCGGCTTTTCCGCTTCGCCTTCGCTGATGAGACTCAGAAGCCGCGGTAGACGCGGCAAGCTCGAGCCGCGATCTGGTGACCATTTCTCAGACCACTCGACCGTCTCTACGCCAATGAAATCTGCCCGTGCCGCTCTCTGAATCTCCAGTGTGGCGTGTATGCTCGGACTTGAACGGTCGGGAGTTCGTTCGTTGAATCAGGTCGTTCGCAAAAAGGCACAGATTGCCAGTCCGGTTCGACCAAAGCGTAGGCAAGGGAAGCCACGGTGCCCTGTACCTTGGTAAGCGACGGACGATCGTCAAGCGAACTGAGATCGGGAAGCGTCTGCTGGCATCCATGCTAGAGCAGCTAGGAGTGAATAAAGAGGACTTCTGACAGTGCGCTATGTGTATCCGTGCATTGTCAAAGCGGAGGACGGAGGCGGCTTATTTGTCAGATTCCCGGACTTGCCGGAGGCCCTCACTGGAGGCAGGGATCGGGCAGACGCTCTCGCTATGGCGGAGGACTGTCTTGTCTCTGCGCTGAGTTTCTATGTGCGCCATGGTGAAGATGTCCCCGCACCAAGCCCGATCCAAGAAAGCCAAGTACCAGTGATGGTGCCAGCCGCAATTGCCGCCAAGCTCGATCTCTATGCAGCCATGCGCCGGCAATGCCTGAACAAGACTGACTTGAGCGCACGGTTAGGTCTGAGTCCGTCCGCGGTCTCGAGACTCACGGATCTCAGGCGACGTTCCAGTTTCGAGCGCATAGAGAAGGCTCTGCGGGCAGTCGGACGGGGACCGGTGGTTGAGAGCCACGCACTGTAACGGCTCGGTGCCAGGATTCAATCGCCGCGCCGCAGTTGCGGTCAGATCAAGATCGGGTTAGTGCGACTGGCAGCCGATGGGCGCGAGCCCCGGGGCTGAAAGGCATCATTGCGATGGCAGCAGCGCCACTCGCTGGGCACTTGACGGCCCCGCGCTAGGTCGAACGCGCCAAGGGATTCTTGAGGTACTCGGACCGAGGGCCATTGAGGAAGAGAAATCGGGCTCCAATGTCACGATCGACGCGCTGGAGGAATTCTTCGACCGGGTTTGGAGGAGAGCCGCCCAAAACGGGAATTCGCGGTGCGGAGAGCACATGCACCTCCCTGCTCGGCCAAGTGTCAATCGACAGGCGGGCGGAGGTCATCCGGGACGAGACGATGGCGAGCTGACCCGCGGGAGGCCCCGCTCCCCTCATGCGGGTTTCCCGCCGCAGGCTGCACCTCCCGAGACGCGGTGTCGATCCGTCGGACATCCGTGCCGCCAGAGCGTTGATTCTGCGCGATATCCCTGTTAGTGGAAGCGGTCGGTACGGCCCCATCGGTTGGAAGTGGTGCGGGAGGCCATTGGAAGTCCCGAGGCACGGTCAACTGGACGTCTCTCACATAGCGGCCCTTGGCAACGAGCTGCCTCTTGCCTCTGCCGACGTAGCGAGCGGCATCCAGCCCCTCCAAGCAGCGGTAGCCCATGGGCACGCCGAACCAGAACAGCAGCCGGTTCACCTTCACGTTCACCGACAGATCCATGAGCTGCCGGAGCCCCTTCTGCGAAGCCACGCCGCGCACCTGGAACATCAGGTCCCGGGCGGCATCGAATGACAGGCCGTCCGGAACTGTGCTCAGCATCTCGAAAAGCGCCCTCTCAATGCTAGAGGCACGGAAAGTCACCCCCAAGAATTCCAGTTCCTTCACAAAGTGAAGGCGGACGTCTGGCGGGGTACCGGCTGCCGACCGCCCGAAAGCAAACAGGCGGGCGGTGCCGAGGCGGACGAACTTCACGTCGTGATTCCACCTGAAGAGCCACCCCGGAATCCTGTCGCGTCCGCTGAGGCAGACCGTCGAGAACACTTCGGCCGGCTTGCCAGCTATTGCGCCATGGAGTCGCATGGCCGTCTCGCCCCCTGCTGCCAAGTCGCTCCCCATCTGCTGCAGGGAGCGCAAGATGCCCGTCACCGTCAGCGGCTCGTCCTGCGAGTACACCCCCCGCGCCAGCGTCACCATGTCGCCACTTCTGAGCAGATTGCGGATCGACGAGACGCTGAAGCCCCTCCCCACCAAGTGGCTGCGAGTGGCAAATTGACCCGCTGGCATCTCCCGCCGCAGAGCCTTGCGGAGCATCGAGTATCTCGGCACTTACTCATCATACTCATTGGATCCGTGTAAGGCTCCTTTAAGCATTGTTTAACAGTACCTAAAGATTATTTGTTCAACCTGCCTACAAGAAACAATTGCATGGTAGGATGTTCCTAGGAATTCGAAGTCCGATGCACTCGTTCCGGTTCGTTCACACGGCAGACATCCACCTCGACAGTCCTCTCAGAGGGCTAGCCGGGCACGACGGAACGGCCGTCGAACTGATTCGCGGTGCCACGCGGGAAGCCCTCGTCGCCCTCGTCACGCGTACGATCGAGGAAGAGTCGTCGTTCCTGCTCATTGCCGGGGACCTCTACGACGGAGACTGGCGCGACTACCAGACCGGGCTCTTTTTCGTCGGTCAGATGGGCCGGCTCCGGGAGGCCGGCATCCCGGTCTTCTTGATCTATGGGAATCACGACGCGAAGAGCCAGATCACCCGGCACCTCCACCTGCCGAAAAACGTGGTTCAGCTTCCGAGCCGGAGCGCAGGAACGCACCTGATCGAGAAGCTTGGAGTCGCAATCCACGGGCAGAGCTTCCGGAGGCCCAAGGTGACAGAGAATGTCGCGTTGCGCTATCCCGAACCACGCGCGGGCCACTTCAACATAGGACTCCTCCACACCAGCCTTTCAGGTGCCGAGGGCCACGAGCACTATGCTCCCTGTACGATCGACCATCTGGTAGCGAAGGGATACGACTACTGGGCACTCGGGCATGTCCATGATCCTGCCATCCGCCACGAATTCCCCCACATCGTCTACCCGGGAGTCCTTCAGGGGCGCCATATCCGGGAGACCGGGCCAAAGGGGGCGATGCTCGTCACCGTTCGGGACGGCACTGTAGCGGGTGTGAAGCCGTTTCAGGTCGATGTCGTCCGCTGGCGTGTCGTCGATGTGCCGGCGACGGACTGTCACACAATCGGGGACCTTGAGAATGCGATGCGGCGATGCATCGAGAATGAGGTGTCCAGCCAGGACGACATGCGACTGCTGGCATGCCGCGTCCGGATCACCGGCCGTAGCGAGGCGCATGGCGTTGCGCTTGCATCCCAGGAGCACCTTCTCGCGGAGGCGCGGGCAGCGGCAGAGGGTCTCGGCGAGGAGCGAGCATGGATCGAGCGGTTGGTGGTGGCCACCGAGCCTCCGACGGAGGCCGCGTCCTTCGGTGCACTGATCGAGACCTTGGGAGACGTATCGGCCGCGTCCGTCGACGAGGATCTCCTAGCGCAGTTGGGCGACGACATCGGCACCTTCGTAGCAAAGTTGGACGCGGACCTCAGAAGAGGTCCGGAAGATCCGCTGCTACGGGCGGCCGTGCACGGCGAATACGGTCGCCTGATCGAACTGGCGAGTCCGATCGCCCTCGCCGAACTCCGAAGGGGAGGTGACTGATCGATGCGTGTGCGGCGAATCGATCTGATCCGATACGGATGCTTCACAGAGACCTGCGTTGACCTGCCCGCGGCAAGGCCGGACATCCATGTCGTCGTCGGCCCGAACGAGTCGGGCAAATCCACCGTGCTCCGGGCCCTGGAGGACCTGCTGTTCGGGATGCCCGCCCGAACTCCAATGAGATTCCGCCACGATTACAAGGACTTGCGCCTAGGTGCGGAAATCGAGTCGAACGGTACCAGTGTCCGGTTTCGACGGCGGAAGGGCACGAAGAACACGGTCCTGTCGACAGACGACACCCCGTATCCCGGGGGCCAAGGGGCGATCGCCCGGCATCTGGGAGGCGTCGACCGCGACTTCTTCAAGCGCGTGTTCAGCTTGGACCACCACCGCCTGCGAAAGGGAGGTCAGGAAATTCTCGAGGCGAAAGGGGACTTGGGGGAGGCCCTATTCTCTGCTGGCACGGGCATCCAGGCCCTCAGCCGAATCCGTCAAGACCTCGCCGTGCGGGCGGACCGTATCTGGAGACCGAGGAAGTCGGCCAAGCGGGAATACTACCAAGCCAAGCGACGCCTGGATGACGCCGCCAGTGCCAAGCGGGAGCACTCGGTAGGGGCGCTGGACTGGCAGAGGCGCCGGGAGGATTACAAGCGGTGCCACGCCAAGGTGCAGAGCACCCAGCGGGATCTGGATTTCGCCGAGGCGAAGCATAGGAAGAACAGCCGGATCCTCCGGGTGGCAGGGACCATCGGTCAGAAGGCCCGCCTCGAAACCGAGATCGCTGGACTTGCAGGGGTGGCCGACTTCCCCCGTAACGCCAGGGAGGCCCTGCTGGAAGCAGAGCAGGATGGCAGGATCGCAGCACAGCGAGCCGAAGACCAACGGGCGGAACTGGCACGTGTCACCCGCCAGCGAGCCGACCTCAAGTGGGACGAGGCACTGCTCCTTAGAGCGCCCGAGATCGAGAGGCTGAATCGAAGGCTGAGCGTTGCCCAGAAGGGGAAGGAGGACCTGCCGAAGCGACAAGCCGAACTCGCGGTAGAGGAAGGCCGACTAAAGCAGCTTGGGACTGAGATGGGATGGGGCGTTCGGCGCACCGCCCAACTTGAGGTGCGAATCCCTTCCCGGGCAGCCGTCGCTGACGCCCGCAAGATCCTCAGCGAGCTGGGCAAGTGGACCGGCCGAGTGCAGGACATGGAGCGCGCGCTCGGCAAGGCTGAGACCGAGTTCGAGAACGCCGAGCGCGAACTGGTCGCAATTCAGGTACCGCCGGATGTCTCGAAGCTGAGCCCGCTCGTGTCCGCAACGCGCGAGCGGCACGGCGATCTGCCGTCAAGGATCCATTCAGTCGAGTCTGACCGAGCGGAAGCCGAAACCCACTCCCGCCAGCTAGCCGCGGAGCTGCGCCCGGCGGCCGGTTCCCCGGAGGAGGCCGCCACCTTGCAGGTGCCGACCCGAGGCGAGGTCGTGGTCCACCGCGACTCACGGATCGCGCTGGATCGCGAAGTCGCCGAGTGCGAGAGGCGGATCCGGGAGGTCGCCCGCGAGATCGCACTCCGTCGCGCGAGTCGCGACCGGATCGAGCGGAAGGAGCAGCCCGTGAGCCGCGAGCGGGTCATCAAGCTACGAGAGAAGCGGGATGCAGGGTGGAGCCTCGTACGCCGCAGGTACATAGACGGCGGGATCGTACCCGAGCAAGACATTCTGGCCTTCGCGGGTGACCGAAGCCTCCTCGCACCCGCGTATGAGCGGGCCGTCGCAGCAGCCGACGAGGCCGTTGACCGCAGCGTGGAGACGGCCAGCGCCGTCGCAAAGCTCGAGGAAGCTGAACGAGCAATCGAATCCGCGCGGATCGAAGGAGACGCGCTAAAGCGGGAGCTGGTGGGCCTGCAGACGCGGCGGGAGGCGATCAGAGCCGAGTGGAATCAGTTGTGGCGGTCCGTTCCCTTCCCGCCCCTAGGGCCGGAAGCCATGCTCGCTTGGCTCGACCTGCACTCCGAGTTGCGCCAAGAAGTCGTGCGCTTGGAGATGCGATCGAGGCAACTCGCGGACCTCCGCGACCGGGAGACGCACGCCGTGGCGGCACTTGTGGCGGAGATGGGCTCACTTGGCGTCGACACGGCGAGCGTGCGGGAGAAGAGCCTGACGTACGCGCTGGAGTATGTCGCCCGGCTTTTCCGGAGCCATGAGACCGCAGCACATCGGAGGCACCAGCTCCGGCGGGAGAAGGCCAAGGCGGACGCCCGCAGGGAAGCTAGGAGAGAGGATTTGAACTCCGCGAATTCCGACAAGCAAAGATGGTGTGACCGCTGGGAGAGGGTACGTGACGAGTTGGGTGTCCGCGACGGACTGACACCGGCGTCGGCCGAGGCACAGTTCGACGTCATCGATCAGATGCGCACGGTTCGCACCAGAATCGACAGTCTCCGCCTAGAGCGAATCGGAAAGATCGAACAGGACATTGAGAAATTCGAGGCGGGGGTATCCAGATTGGTGTCGGTCCTGGATCCGGACGTCCTCGATAGGGGCCCGGAGGAGGCCGTACTCGAGCTCGTACGCAGGCTCGGGGCGGCGCGTCTCGCGCGTAAGGACGCGAGAGAGAAGGACGACCGGATTCGGCGGATCGAGAAGACGATCGAGCGCCACGAGGCCGACCTCCGGAGAAGCAGGGAGGGCATCCTCAAGCTGCAGGCCCTGTCGGGAACCGAATCGGTCGAGGACCTGCGCCGCGAAATCGGCAGGGCCGAGCGCCTCAGGGAGCTGAAGGCAGAACTGGCCAAGGCCATCCAGATCTTGGGACAGGCCGGCGACGGCAGGGCGGTCGAGGATCTCGAGGCGGAATGCGAAGGCGTCGACCTGGACCTAGCAAGTCGTGAGGGCCCTCGCCTACTGCAGGAGATCAAGGACCTTCGGCAGAGCCTTGAGGAGGCGCGAGGTCATCTCAGGGAGGCGGAAACGCAATTCAAAGAGGTGGGTGGGGGAGACGCCGCCGCGGTGGCCGAGTCGACCCGGCAAGGCGCTCTGGCTGAGATCCGCGAGATCTCGGAGCGCTATGTCCGCACCCGAACGACCGAACTCCTTCTTCGTTGGGCGATCGACCGGCACCGGAGGGAGAAACAGGGGCCGATGCTGAAGAGAGCCGGTGAACTGTTCTCCGAGCTCACCCTCCGATCGTTCGAGGGGCTGGAGCTCGACTACGACGAGCACGACAGGCCGCGGCTCGTGGGCCGCCGGCCAAGCGACGAGCGGGTGGGAGTCGACGGGATGAGCGAGGGCACAGTGGACCAGTTGTACCTTGCGCTGCGGGTCGCCTCGCTGGAGGACTACCTAGGCCGTGGGCGAAGCCTACCCTTCATCGCGGACGACCTCTTCATCAATTTCGACGACTCCCGCTCCGTGGCGGGCCTGCGGATCCTCGGTGTCTTGGCCCAGCAGTGCCAGATCGTCTTCTTCACCCATCACGACCATCTGGGAGAGCTCGCGGGAAGAGCGCTGGAGGGAAAAGCGCGGGTCCGGCGCCTGGGGTGAACAGGACGCCCCGCAATCCTCGCAGAACGGCAGGCATCGTGCGCTCCAACGAGAACCAAGCATTGCCAGGGGACCCGGCAGCCCATTTGGAAGGGCAGGGGTACGACATCCTCATGTACGCCGGTCCAGTCACCTTGGAAGGCTTCAACCAGGTGGTCGGGAGGGCTCCGTCGCGGAAAAGGGAAAAGATTCTGGCACTGATCTCGACTACGGGTGGCGACGCCCATGCGGCCTACCGCATCGCCAGATTCCTGCGCAGGAGGTATCGACGTGTAGAGGCGTTTGTCCCTGGACTCTGCAAGAGCGCAGGCACACTGCTTTGCGTAGGGGCTGACGAGTTGGTCATCTCAGAGACGGGCGAACTTGGGCCAATCGATGTCCAGATTCGTGAGCAGAATGAGCTATTCACGCACAGATCGGGCCTAGTCGTGCCGGAGGCACTGGACTTCTTAGAAACCAAGGTGCTGCAATCACTTCGCGAAGTGCTGATTGAAGTTGCGGGTCGCGGCGGTTTGGGCACAGAGAGAGCATCTCAGATCGCAGTGCAGACAGTAGTTGGCCTGTACGCTCCGATCTATAGCAAGATCGACCCGGCTGGCCTAGGCGAGATCGCCAGGGCTCTAGCTCTTGCCGAGGATTATGCCGGACGCCTGAGCACAGAACTCAGCGCCGAATCGCTGACAAGGCTCGTGACGGGCTATTCCGACCATGCGTTCGTCATTGACCACGAAGAAGCCAAGAAACTTTTCCCGCATGTCCGGCTTCCGACACCCGTCGAACTGGCAATCGCCTCCCAGTATGGCCTCGGAAGCCTCATCTCGCACTCCGCAACTGCCGTAAGGTATATTTCAAGGGAGCTTGCGAGCAAGAGGAGGGAGCATGGTCCGCAAGGCAGTGGACAAGCAGTTGGTCCGACAGATACAGCGGGAGAGGTCGGGCCAGATCAGGCGGCTCGTCCGGGCGATGTCGCGTAAGACCCCACAGCCTCGGAGGACGGAGTTCGCACGACTGCCCGAGAGACTTCCACCGGAATCAAGCGGTAACAGGTGATCGGGATACCAGGTGCAGCACTGCACTTCGGTAATGCGGGGCGGTGACGGCAGCGTTCCTGAGCGGGCTGGCTCCGGCTGGAAGGGCCCCAGTTGAATTCGACTGGCGCAGAATCTGCCAGAATGCAGCCCGAGCCACCTCTGTGCCCCTTCCGTAACGCAAGGCTGCCGCCGGTAGCAGCACGGGGGCCTACTCAGCGTGAGGAACCTTGACGGCCCGCATCACCGAGCCGTGGTGTTGCTCCCAGCCGGGCTCCCCCCTAGATGCAGTGGTCCCGGCTCCAACCACAGGTGGGGTAGCGCCATGTCCTGCCACGACACGGGTTCGCTCAGTGAGGGAGAGGCATTCTGTTGGTCCTCTCGTGGTGTCTCCTCCTCGAGCGGCAGTGCCCCGGATACCCAAGGAAGGGCGACAGACTCTGTGTAGCGGGCCAGATCGTCAGATCGTCAAACACCCAGTTTCGGAGACGGATCCACGGCCAGTTTCGCCGACTGAGTATTGCACGTATAGGCCCCGCATTCCAGGGAACGGAGGAATCGCTGGCAGGGCCAGGATGTCTCGTCGGACTCCACATCCTGCGCCTTGTGCCTAAGCTCTGCTATGGCGTGATCCGGGATGCGCCCGGCGACGCCGCGCTGGAGCGCATTGAGGTCTCTCGACCAGGCGGCGGCGATTCCTAGCCACCAATGCTCCTGCTACTGGTACCTCACTTGGTTGTGCCAGTCCAGAGCAATCGGATCAGGACGGGCCTCCAGGGAGGCCGGCACGAAGATTCGCTTCCCGTGCAGCGCGTAGTAGTTCGTGCTTGAGCCAAAACCCCTGTCACGACGGGCCCGGCGGCCCGCTGG